>CAYNOF010001265.1:0-8747 GCA_964398335.1 uncultured Rhizobiaceae bacterium | reverse complement strand
AGCTTGTCCTGCGCGGCCTGGCAGCGCACCAGCTCCTCGCCGGCGATCTGGCTGGCCTGCAGCACGTAGCTCGCCAGCCGCCGGCCCTCGTAGATCACGGTCAGCTGGCTGCCGCGCTGGAAATCCTGCAGGAAGCGCCGGGCCTGGTCCTCGTCGTCGAAGTCGCGGCCGAGGACGATCGAGGCGCCGTTGGGCCGCATCCAGGCGTTCATCACGCCGGCATGGAGCTGATCGTCGATCTGGACGGTCATCGGATAGGTCTTGCCGACCTCCAGCGACCGCCAGGCCTGGTGCGTCAGCGCCACGTTCAGCACGTGCTTCTTGTTGTAGCCGACGAAGATCTCGGGGCCGCTCGTCTGCGAGCTGAGGAAGCAGTAGGACTCGGACCGCACCGCCCAGACCGCCCAGGAGCCGACGCGCCGCCACAGCTCGGCCACGGCGGCAGGCTTCGTCTCCTGCGCCGGCGCCGGCGCCGCAAGCATTGCCAGGGCCACGATCAACAGAGCCGCGAACCGCATGATGGCGTCTCCCCCGACGGAGCCACGATGGTGCGGCCAAACGGCCGGGCGCACAACGGCCCGGCGCGTCATGGTCGCGGCTCGCCAACAGGCCGCCGCAGAGTCCGAGGAAGGACGATCACGCGGCTGAGCCAGTTCTCGAAATTCTCGCCGCCCTTCTTCATGGTCTTGAGGCGCACGGAGGTTCCCACGCGCGCCTTCGTGCCGTCTTCAATGCCCCAAACGACATAGGCGCAGGGGCGGCCCTTGAGCAGCGCACCGTTGGAGCACGCCGAGACCGTGCGGCCGATACGCTCGGGGTCGGCATTGTTGTGCTTGAATTCCAGCCACTCCGCCTCCACGGGCTCGCGCAGCAGCCGCTTCAGCAGAGCTTTCGGATCGTTGGTCGCCACCGGCTCTCCCCCTCTATCCCTCTTATATCAGGGGAGCTGCGGCAGTCACCGGGGGCCGGGTTCGTCGATGGATATTTGTCCAGCGAATCCAAGAGATTACGAGACCCCCGATCGGGGGCCGCTTTTATCCCCCTTATATCGGCGACCCCGTTGTCCGGGCCCGCCTCAGCCGATATCGGGCGGCAGGTCGAGCTCGCCGAGCTTGGGGAAGGTGGTGGGGTTGCGCTCGCTGTACTCGTCGATGTCGCCGGGATTGGTCATCGACGGGTAGTAGCGGCTGACCGTGAGCTCCTGGCTCTCGAAGCAATCCTCGACCAGCTCGCTGCAGAAATAGGTGCGCTTGCTGCCGACGCCTTCCTTGACCTTGTTGGCGCCCCAGCGCGCCAGGTGCAGCCAGGGCTGGGCCGGCGCGCTCAGCACCGAGACCAGGCCCGAGCCGCCGAACACGCCGCCATAGGCATACGAGCCGCCGACCTTCGATTTCGCGTAGTCGGCGATCTTCTGCGCCTGGTCGCCGGTCAGCGTCTTGAGGCGGAAGGCGCTCGCCAGCCGGGCCTCGCCGAGCGACAGCTTGATCGAACGCTGCACCACGCCGTTGCCCACCGCCTCGACCACGCTGCCGCGGCCGACATAGAGCATGGCGTGGCTGTAGGTGGCGACCGTGCCGGCCTTGATGACCTTCGACACCGCCGCGGAGGTGGTCGACAGGATGACGTCGGCCACCTGCAGTTCACTGGCTTTCATGATGTCTCCCCCGACAGGATGCACGGGACGATAGTCGGAGCAAAACGAGCGAGTCCACACACGACTTCGCCATTGAACCGCAACATGCACGCAGCGGCCGGTTGAGCCCCGGATCGATGCAATTACCGTCGGTCGACTTGATCGAGATCAATTTCTCCGGCGTGGCGTTGCGGCTCAATGGATAGCAGGTGAAGGGGAGATCTCGTTGTTGCGATCGCTGTCCGCCGGCACTCGACCTTACGGGACCATCGTGCGCGCGCCGCGATGGCAGCGCCTCGCCTGGCTCGCCTGGGCCGCCGGCATCCTGCTCGCCGCCAGCCTCGCCGCCTTCCTGGTCGCCACCCCCTCGGCTGCGTTCGCCATCGGGGCGTGACGGTGCCGTCATGAGCCGATCTCGCCGACCGGGATTGTCATGCCTCAGAGACCGCGGCGCCGCGCTCCGCAGATTGCCCGCCCGATGGCGACAACGAGGAGCGGCGCCTGGACGCCTTCATGCCGGGCACGGTGATCATCCCGAAGGACGGGAAGCCCGACGACCGCAACGCATCCTTCGTCTTCCACCTGCTCCGCACCGTCGCGCCGACCGGCCACGACCCGCACGGCGACCCGCCGACCCTGGCCACCGGCACCACGCCGACGGACGAATGTCGCGCCTGGCGGCGGACGCGCAGGATGCCGGCGGGCTGAGCGCATGAGCCTGCCCGCGCGCCTCAGGGCCGGGCTCGACCGGCTGAACGTGCCGCTGCGCTTCCGGCTGATCCTGCTCGTCGTCGCCGGCCTCACGCCGCTCATGGCGCTCGGCCTGTTCGAGGCCTGGCGCGACTATCGCGACGGCGTTCGGCGCACCGCGGAGGGCAATCTGCGCTACGCCCGCGGCATCGCCGTGGCCCTCGACAACGAGTTCCAGCGCCACATCACCGCCATGCAGGTGCTGGCGCGATCGGAGCGCCTGCAGCAGGGCGACTTGCCGGGCTTCCGCCGGCAGGCCGAGGCGGCGATCGCCGATCAATTCCCCGGCGCCACGATCCGCCTGCAGCTCGCCGACGGCCGGCCGCTGATGAACACCACCGCGCCGTGGTCGCGCGACCTGCCGCCGCGCCAGGACCGCGCGTCCATCGAGCGGGTGGTGCGCACCGGCCAGCCGGCCGTGGCCGATATCTATTTCGGTCCGGCCCCGCAGCGCCGCGTCGTGTCGATCGACGTGCCGGTGCGCAGCGGCGACGGCGAGGTCACGGCGCTGCTGAGCATCATGCCCGGCAGCGAGGCACTGAGCGCGCTGATCGACCGCCACCGGCCGCCCGGTGACTGGACGGTGAGCGTCTTCGACCGCGACGGCGTCATCGTCGCGCGCGTGCCGCCGGCGGGCTCGGAGCCTGGCCGTGAAACGAGTCCCGCCCTGGCGCAGGCGCTGCTGCACGAATCGCAGGGCGTGCTCGAGATCGACTCGCCCGGCGGCGCCTCGCTGCTGACCGTATTCGTGCGCAGCGAGAATTTCGGCTGGCCGGTGGCGATCGCGGTGCCGTATTCGGCCCTGATCGGTCCGGCCATGGCCGGGGTGCGCGACACGGTCCTCGCCGGCGCGCTCTGCGTGGCGCTGAGCATCGCGCTGGCGCTGCTGGTGGCGCGCTGGATCGAGCGGCCTTTCGCCAGCCTGCGCCGGCTGGCGACGGCGAACGAGATGGACGTGCCCTATACGCCCGCCCGCACCGGCCTGCCCGAGGCCGACCAGGTCGCCCAGGCGTTCCGGCTGGCGCAGCACCGCCGCCGGCTGAGCGACGAGCGCTATCGCGTCCTGTTCGACGCCAACCCGCTGGCGATCTGCGTCTTCGACCTCAAGAGCCTGCGCTTCCTCAACGTCAACGACGCCATGGTGGCGCGGCACGGCTGGTCGAGGACCGAGCTGCTCGGGATGACCGTCTTCGACATCCACCCGCCGGAGGAGCAGGACGCGCTCGGCCGCGCGATCGCCGAACGCCGGCGCGGCTACGTGCCGGCGCGCCAGTGGCGGCGCGACGGCACGCGCATGGACGTCGAGGTCGTGGTGCGCGCCGTCGACATGGCGGGGCGCAAGGTCGGGCTGTCGATCTCGCGCGACGTGACCCAGGAGATGCTGACGCGCAACCAGCTGCGCGAGGCGATCGAGGCCTTCCCCGGCAGCTTCCGCCTCTACGACGCCGAGGAGCGCCTGGTGCTGCGCAACGCCAAGCCCTCGATGCCGGAGGACCGGCCGATCGACATCGAGCTGGGCGACACGATCGAGCAGACGGTGCGCGCCGCCGCCGCCGTCGAGGCCGCCGAGGATTCGATCGGCCGCGCCGAGAGCTGGGTGCGCGAGCGCCTGGCGCAGTTCCGCCGCGCCGACGCCAATTGCGAGATCAAGACGCGCGACGGGCGCTGGCACCAGCTGCTGGAAAGCCGCACCGCCGACGGCGGCACGCTCAGCGTGCGGCTCGACATCACCCAGCGCAAGGCGATCGAGGCGCAGCTGCGCCAGGCGCAGAAGATGGAGACCATCGGCCAGCTCGCCGGCGGCGTGGCGCACGACTTCAACAACTCGCTGGCCGTGGTGATGGCCAGCCTCGACAGCCTGCTCGACCTCGAGCCCGAGGGCAGCGAGGCGCGTATCCACGCCGAGACGGCGATGAGCGCCACCGAGCAGGCCGCGGCGCTGACCCGCCGGCTGCTGGGCTTCGCGCGTCGCCAGGACCTGGCGCCGGTGGAGACCGACGTCGCCGCCGCGGTGCGCGACCTGCACAAGATCCTGCGCTCCTCGGTGCCGCGCGCCATCGACGTCGCGGTGCAGGCCGGCAGCGCGCCGGTCACCTGCGTGCTCGACCGCACGCAGCTCGAGACCGCGGTCATGAACATGGTGGTCAACGCGCGCGACGCCATCGACGAGCACACCGGCCGCATCACGGTGGCGGTCGGCCGTCACCGCTACGATGCGGCGGAGGCGGCCATGCGGCCGGGCACGCGCGTCGGCGAGTGGGTCGTGGTGTCGGTGCGCGACGACGGACCGGGCATGACGCCGGACATCCAGGCGCGCATCTTCGAGCCGTTCTTCACCACCAAGGGCGTCGGCAAGGGCACCGGCCTGGGGCTCAGCCAGATCCACGGCTTCGTGGCGCAATCCAGGGGCTTCGTGCAGGTCTGCTCGGCGCCCGGCGAAGGCACCAGCATCGCCCTGCACTTCCCCGCCAAGGCACGGGTGCCGGAGGGCGAGGCGATCGAGCAGCCGGCCCTGTGAGCCGCAAGGGAAGCGCCCGCCGCAAGCAGCGTCGCGGCGCGCTCAGAATCCCTCGGGCGAGACGGGCTCGTTGGTCCGGATCGTCGCGTCGCGGCCGTCGGTGACCGCGGCCAGATGGTCGCGATAGGTCCCTTCGCCGGCGAAGATGATGGTTTTCTGGTCGGGCGTCAGCCCGTGATAGAAGAGCGAGCCGCCCTTGTACCTGTTGTTCGGCGGCAGGTGGTTCTTCACCCACGTGTCGATCGCCGCCTGCGAGCTGGCGATCGCCGCCAGCATCACCTTGTACTCGTCGGCCATCACCTTGTAGTCGAGCGCGAAGCGTTCCGCGCCGGTCCCGACGGTCATGGCGTTGGGATGAGCCTCCTTGAACTTGCGCCACGAGGCGGGGTTGGTCGTGATGTCGGCGAACGGCACCGGGCCGAAGGTGTCCCAGTCCCTGGGCGCGCAGCACAGATCGGCGTCGAAGAAGAATTGCAGCATCTTCAGCGTGTTCAGCCGCCGGCCGGTGACGCAGGCGCGCAGATCGACGCGCGCGAGCTTGAGCGCGCGCACCGGCGCCAGCGCCTCCTTCAGCGCCACGAGGTCGGCCACGCCGCCGGGATTGCGGGCGGCGGCGTAGGTGCCGAGCTCCATGAGGTTGGCGGTCTCGATGTCGTCCTTCTGCCCGAGGAGGTTGGCGCGCAGATGGATGAGCCGCCGCGCGTCGAGCGGCGGGCCGCTGCCGCGTTCGCGTCCCAGGGTCAGCGAGATGCCCTCCTCGGTGCCGTGCGAGACGACGATGATCGAGCTGCCCTTCTCGGTCACGTGCTGGCGGATCGCCGCGAGCAGCGTCAGCACCCGGTTGTCGGGCAGCTCGACGACCTTGGTGATGGTGACGAAGGCGTTGGGGCCGCCGGGGATCGGCTCCTGCGGGAACAGGTTGTAGAACGGCGCGGCATGCGGATGCACTGTCCTGACTGAAAAGGCCACGGTCGACATCGGCGGCGTTCCCCCTTCGCCCGGGCGGGCGACGCAGGAGACGATGCACGATGACGGGCAGCGACGCTGTTACGCCCGGCACACCAGGCGCGGCGGCACGGCGCGCGCGAGACGAGACTCCATCGTCGACGCCGTCGACGGCGGACATCGGATCGCCGCCCGTGCGCCGGCGCGCGATGCCGCGCTCACCAGCGGACGAACAGACCCAGCAGCGGCGTCATCGGCTGCAGGACGTCGGCTGCGAGCCAGGCCATCCCGGCGCTCAGCAGCGTGCCGACGACCATGATGTGCCGGACGTGGCGTGGCGCCACCACCTTGGGCTGATATCTCATCGCGTTGACTATGAATATTATAATATCCAATCATTATAATGTATTATTCTCCGATATTGGAGTCATAGTTTAACATTGGCGCCGGCATGGCACGGCGCATCGGCGTTCAGCGCACGCCGTGCCTGGCGAACTTGCCGGCGATGTCGGGCTCGATCGCCCTGGCTGCCGCGATGTCGCGCGTGGCGCCCGCGGCATCGCCCTTGCGCCGCCGCGCGATCCCGCGGCCATAGAGCGCGTCGGCGAAGCGCGCGTCGAGGCGCAGCGCCGCGTCGTAGTCGGCGATGGCGGCGTCGAGCCGGCCGGCCTTGAGGTACACGAAGCCGCGGCTGTCGAGCGCGTTGGCATAATCGGGCCGCAGCCGCAGCGCCGCATCGCAATCCTTCAGCGCCGCCGCGAGCTCGCCGATGACGGCGCGTCGGAAGCAGCGCGCGTTCCAGGCGCGCGCATCGGCGCCATCGAGCCGGATCGCCTCGCTGAAATCCTCGATCGCGCGCCGGTGCTCGCCCTTGCCGGCCCAGGCGCTGCCGCGATCGAGCCAGGCGCGCGTATCGGCCGGATCCAGCTTGAGCGCCGCGTCGTAGTCGGCGATGGCGCGGTCGTACTGGCCCTGCCCGCGCCAGGCGTCGGCGCGCGCGAGGATGGCGTCGGCATAGGACGGATCGAGCCGGATCGCCTCGCCGAAATCCTCGATGGCGCGGTCGTGCCGGCCCTTGGCGAGCCACGCCGTGGCGCGGTTGTAGAAGGCCATGGCGATCGACGGGTCGAGCCGGATCGCCGCGTCGTAGTCGGCGATCGCGCGGTCGTAGTCGCCCATCGCGTGGTAGGCGCAGCCGCGATCGTGGATGGCGTAGGCGTATGACGGGTTCAGCTTGATCGCCCGGTCATAGTCCTCGATCGCGCGCGCGTGCTGCTTCTTGTCGTAGTAGCTGAGGCCGCGATTGTAGAAGGCCTCGGCATACGACGGCTCGAGCCGGATCGCCTGGTCGTAGTCGCCGATCGCGCGGTCGTGCGCGCGTTTGGCGCTGTGGGCCAGGCCGCGGCTGTTGAAGATCTCGGGACGCGACGGGTCGCGCAGGATCGCCGCATCGTAATCCTGGATCGCGCGATCGACGTCGCCCTTGTCGCGCCAGGCCAGGCCGCGCTTGTAGAAGCTGTCGGCGTGGGCCGGGTTGAGCCGGATCGCCTCGTCGTAGTCGCGGATGGCGCGGTCGTAGTCGCGCTTGTCGTGCCAGGCGAGGCCGCGGCCGGCATAGGCCAGGGCATAGGACGGGTTCACGGCGATCGCCCGGTCGTAATCGGCGATGGCGCGGTCGTACCGGCCCATGCCGGTATGCAGCGCGCCGCGCCCGACCAGCGCCAGGACGAAGGACGGATGCAGGCGGATCGCGGCGTCGTAGTCGGCGAGCGCGCGGTCGAGCTCGTCCTTCATGGCGTAGGCGGCGGCACGCGTGGCGTAGGCGGCCGCGAGATTGAGGTCGCTCTGGCCGCCGCCGTCGATCACCGCGGTGCAGCCGGCGATGCGCCGCTCGCGATCCTCGCCGGCGCACAGCTTCCAGTCCTCGACGCTGGTCGGCGGGCGCGCCGCGACCGGCGCCGCGCCTGCGCTCATCGCCAGCACCAGCGCCAGCGCCGTCCATGTCCTGCCGTGACCAGGCATCGCCCACTCCACCGTGATCGCAGAGCACGATGCGCGCGATCAGGCGGCGACGCTGTTCCCCGCGGCACAGCGCCAACGGCCGCGATCGACCCGGAGAAGAAGCCGCGCGGATCGATCTACGCGCCGGCCGGGCCGATCGCTCGACCTGCGCGGCGAGCCGGGCGGGCGCGCCCTCGACCCGGATGACATCACCGGAGGCGGCCCGCATAATGCCGCGTCCGAGCCCTTAGGGGAGACCCGCCATGGTGGCTCCGTTGCACGCGCTCAAGGTCAAGAAGCTGGCCGACTCGGCACGCCTCGAGTTCGGCCCGCAGGCGTTCTACCATCCGCTGATCGCCGACGGCGACACGCCGGTGCGCACGGGCATCCAGACCTCGGCGCCGGGCTATGTGGCGCCGATGCACTGGCATCCCTATGTCGAGCTGCTGTTCATCATCGAGGGCGAGGCCGATGTCTGGCTGCAGGGCGGCGAAGCCGATCCGGTTCGCCTGACGGCGGGCGATTGCGTCGCCCTGCCGGCCGACATCCCGCACAGCTTCAGCACGGTCGGCGACAGGCCGATGCGGCTGCTCGGCATCCATGCCAATCCCGACCGCATCTCGACCTATGTCGATGGCCGCAAGGTCGTCGGCGGCTATCCTGTGGTGGAGCAGGCGGCCGCATCCTGAGGTCCGCCACGGGGCTGTGGAGCGCACGAGCCATGGAATTTTCCGGCAAGACCGCCATCGTCACCGGCGCCGCCTCGGGCATCGGGCTGGCCATCGCCACGTCCCTGGCCGAAGCCGGCGCCAACGTGGTGATGGCCGACATCGAGAAGGCCGCGGTGGAACAGGCGGCGCACACCCTGTCGGGCACCAACAAGCAGGTGCTGCCGGTCCG
>CAYNOF010001264.1:0-1130 GCA_964398335.1 uncultured Rhizobiaceae bacterium | reverse complement strand
GCAGCTGCCGTTCAACGCCAACACGGTGTATTTCGAGCTCGACCGGTCCAGCGAGTATTTCCGCGGCCTGGCGAGCTCGGGTGGTATCGCGGTCCATGTCGGCGACCAGTGGCCCAAGCTCCAGATGGAGCTGTGGGCCATCCGGACGCAGGGCTAGGCCGCGTCGACGGAGGATGGGATGACCCCACCGGCCAACAACGACGATCCCTTCGCCGAACCAGCGGCGGGCGAACGCACGGTGATCGCCGGCGTGACGCCGCGGCCCCGGGCGCCGGCTGCCCCGGCGGCTCCGCCGCCGCCCCAGGCACCGCAGCAGCAGGCCGCGCCCAACCTGGCGCAGACCATGGCGCGCAGCGGTGGCGCGGCGCCGATCGACATGAACGACCTGATGCGTGGCATGGGCTCGGCGCTGGCCGCCGCCGCCGTGCCGCTGCTCGGCCTGGTCGCACGCCTGCGCAACACCGCAGGCAACGTCAACGTCGCGCAGGTGCGCGAGCGCGTCTATCGCGAGCTGCATACCTTCGCCAAGGCCGGGCGCGAGGCGGGCGTGCCGGCCGAGCAGTTGCGTGCGGCGCATTACGGCCTGTCGGCGACGGTCGACGACGTGGTGATGAACACGCCGTGGGGCGCGCACAGCGACTGGCGCAACCGCACCATGGTCAACGAGTTCCACAAGGACGTCGAAGGCGGCGAGCGCTTCTACGCCTATCTCGCCAAGCTGATGGAAGCGCCGGCGGCCAACCGCAACATCCTGCTGATGTTCTACGAATGCCTGTCGCTGGGCTTCGAGGGCCGCTATCGCGTGCGCCAGCGCGGCCATTCCGAGCACGCCACGGTGCGCGAGAAGGTCTGGCAGGCGCTGCGCGGCGTGCTGGGTCCGCTGGAGCGCGAGCTGTCGCCGGAATGGAAGGGCGCCAATGCGCCGGCGCGCGGCCAGAAGCGCCAGATCCCGGTCTGGCTAGTGGCCGCGGCCGCAGCCCTGCTCGGCTTCCTGGTCTTCATGGGCCTGCTGTTCATGCTGTCGCTGCGCGCCGAGCCGATCAGCGCCAAGGCCTCCGGCCTGATGCCGCTGCGTGACATCCGCCTGCCGATCAGCGCACGCCAGCCGCCGCCGCCCCCGCCGCCGCCGC
>CAYNOF010001263.1:0-10063 GCA_964398335.1 uncultured Rhizobiaceae bacterium | reverse complement strand
CGGTCACTTGGTGACCGGGGCCGGCATCATGTCGCTGGGCTACTTGACGGTGACGAAGCGCAGCGGGAAGGAGTTGTCGGCCGGCTGCACCAGGCTGATGTTCTTGCGCGCCGCCCACACCACCGCCTGCTGGTGCAGCGGGATATAGGCGTAGTCGTTGACGTACAGCTTGGTGGCCGCGGCGATCATCGCGTCGCGCTTGGTCTTGTCGGTCTCCTGCTCCATGGCGTCCGCGAGCTTGTCGAGCTCGGGGTTGGAGTAGCCGCCGGCGTTGAACATGCCCTTCTTGGTCGCCGCGTTCGGGGTCTGGATCAGCGCCTCGAACACGTTGTGCACGTCATAGGTCTGCGCCGGCGACCAGCCGAGCATCCAGAAGCTGGTCTGGCCGGGCTTGCCGTCAGCCTTGCGCAGGATCTTGGCGAAGTAGAGGTTGCGGGTCTGCGCCAGCAGATTCACCTTCACGCCGATGCGCGCCAGCATGGCCACGACCGCCTGGCAGATCTTCTCGTCGTTGACGTAGCGATCGTTCGGGCAATCCATGCCGACCTCGAAGCCCTGCGGATAGCCGGCGTCGGCCAGCAGCTTCTTGGCCTCGTCCGGCTTCAGAAGCGCCGGCCGCTTGTCGAGATCCTTCATGTAGCCGTTGATGCCCGGCGCCACCATCAGCGCCGTCGGGAAGGACTGCCCGCGCATCACCGTGCGCTTGATCGCCTCGACGTCGATCGAGCGATAGATGGCCTCGCGCACCCGCTTGTCCTTGAACGGGTTCTTGCCCTTGATGTTGGACTCGACCAGCTCGTCGCGCTCCTGATCGAAGCCGAGATAGACGATGCGGGTCTCCGGCCCCTCGAGCACCGCGACGTTGGGATCGCGCTTCAGGGTCTCGGTGTCGGCCGGCGGTACCTCGTACATCATGTCGATGTCGCCCGCCTTGATCGCCGCCACGCGCGTCGCGGCGTTGGGGATCGGCGTGAAGATCACCTCGGTGAGGTTATGCGTCGGCTTGTCCCACCAGGTCGGGTTGGGAACCAGCACGGTGCGCTCGCCGGCACGACGCTCCTTCAGCATGAAGGGGCCGGTGCCCATGGCGTTGCGGGTGGCGAAGTTCTCTTCGTTCTTGGTCATGTCGGCGGAATTGACCGCGTTGTTCTTCTCCGCCCAGGCCTTCGACATCATGCCCAGCGCCGCCCATTTGTCGGCCAGCAGCGGGTCGGGGTACTTGGTGATCACCTCGACGCGCAGGTCGCTGACCTTGCGGATCTCCTTCACCGAGGCGAAGTTGCTGCCCATGTTCGAGCCGGGCCCGTTGGCGCGGTTCAGCGAGAACACCACGTCGTCGGCGGTGAACGGCGTGCCGTCCGAGAACTTCACGCCCGGACGCAGATCGAAATACCAGGTGTTCTTGTCGACCTGGCCCCACTTCACCGCCAGCGCCGGCTCGAGCTTGAGGTTCTTGTCGCGGCGAACCAGCGGGTCGTAGATGTTCTGCGTGAAGGTCAGCAGGAAGGTCTCCTGCCGGGCATACGGGTCCATCGAGCTGACATCGCCGGCATTGCCCCATTTGAACGTCTTGGCCGCGGCCTGCGAAAGCGGCGCAATCGCCAGCGCCCCCGCCAGCGCGCATGCCGCCGCGCCGGCGAAGCCCCAACGTGAAATCTTGCCCATAAGAAAACTCCCTCTCGTGCAGATACCGGCAGCGCTTCACCCCTGAAACGGCCGCCGGCACTTGTGTTATCGAGCATACAAGCAAAGCGAGGCGGATTTCACGCCCGAACATCGGCAGCCAGTCTGCTGATTTTTTCGCGGGAAATTCACGATCCGGTTGATTTCGGCACGAGGCGTGTGTATAAGGGATATGTTTAGTGCAAAGCATATAAATAATTGATTTCTGGGGAATAAGCAGATGACCTTCTACATGAAGGCGGCCCGTGCGGCCGTCCGGCGGGCGACGCCTGCCTCCTTCCACCGCGAAACGACGAAATCCAGCCCCACGGCGTAACGCCGCGGCTGATTCCCACCCATTCGTCGGCTGCGTCCCTCGCGGGCGGGCCATCGGTTTCACGGAATTCGTCGGCCACGCGCCGACCGGAAGGATTGAGCCATGACTGCCATCGCGCACGTCGCGCGGGCCTACGCGCTCGAGAACCGCGACACGCTCTATGTCAGCGCCATCACCGGCCTTGCCCTGGCCGCGGCGTCTTCGGTGCTTCTTCGCTACGGCTCCTTCGCGCAGCTTCTGGCCGCTCTCGGCCTGGCGCCCGCGGCCTGAGGGGGCGACGCCATGTGGGCCACATTCTGGGATTTCATCGGTGATCTCTGGTACGACGAGTCCGGCGCCGTCGTCATCGAATACGCCATGCTGGCGATGACCGTGGCCATGGCCATCGTGGGCGTGGTGCACGTGATGGCCGACAAGCTCGGCGAGATGCTGATGAACACGGCCAACAAGTTCGCGCAGGCGCAATAGGGACAATCCCCCGTTCGACCGGGGCGCATGGACAGCGTCGTGAGCACGACGCTAGAGTGCGCCCCGACGATCCGACCGGAGGGGTCCCCATGAATCAGATCACGCGCTCGCTGCGCGGCAACTCCAACGCCGCGCGCGATATCGCCTCCCATCTGCATCCCTACACCAACTTCAAGAAGCACGAGAGCGAAGGCCCGCTGACCATCGTGCGCGGCCGCGGCGTGCACGTCATCGACGACGACGGCAAGGAGTACATCGAGGGCATGGCCGGCCTGTGGTCGGCCTCGCTGGGCTTCGACAACGAGCGCCTGGCCAAGGTCGCCTACGACCAGCTGCGCCAGCTGCCATTCTACCACTCGTTCAACCACCGCAGCCACGAGCCGGCGATCAACCTCGCCGAGAAGCTGCTGCAGATGGCGCCGGTGCCGATGTCGAAGGTGTTCTTCGCCAATTCCGGCTCGGAGGCGAACGACAGCGTCATCAAGATGGTCTGGTACATGAACAATGCGCTGGGCCGGCCGAAGAAGAAGAAGATCATCAGCCGCATCAAGGGCTATCACGGCGTCACCGTGGCCTCGGCCAGCCTGACCGGCCTGCCCAACAACCACCGCTCCTTCGACCTGCCGATCGCAGGCATCCTGCACACCAGCTGCCCGCACTCTTACCGCTTCGGCAAGGATGGCGAGAGCGAGGAGCAGTTCGCGACGCGCTGCGCCGAGGAGCTCGAGGCGCTGATCCAGAAGGAAGGCCCCGACACCGTCGCGGCGATGATCTGCGAGCCGGTGATGGGTGCCGGCGGCGTGATCGTGCCGCCCAAGGGCTACTACGAGAAGATCCAGGCCGTGCTGAAGAAGAACGACATCCTGCTGATCTCCGACGAGGTGATCTGCGGCTTCGGCCGTACCGGCAACACCTGGGGCAGCCAGACGATGGGCATGAAGCCCGACATCCTGAGCTGCGCCAAGGCGCTCTCGGCCTCGTTCCTGCCGATCTCGGCGGTGATGGTGAACGAGCGCGTCTACCAGGCGCTGATGACCGAGAGCGACAAGATCGGCGTGTGGGGCCACGGCTTCACTTACTCCGGCCACCCGGTCGCCGCCGCCGTCGCGCTCGAGGCGCAGAAGATCTACGAGGAGACCGACCTGTTCGGTCACGCCGCGCGTCTGGCGCCGCACTTCCAGCAGCGCCTGCACTCGTTCAAGGACCATCCGCTGACCGGCGAGACGATGGGCGTCGGCCTGGTGGGCGCCATCGAGGTCGTCGCCGACAAGAAGACCACGGCGGCCTTCGAGCCCGCCGGCTCGGCCGGCAACAAGATCGCCAAGCACGCGATGGACGTGGGCCTGATCGTGCGCAACATGGCCGATCGCATCGCCATCTGCCCGCCGCTGGTGATCACCCAGGCCGAGACCGACGAGCTCTTCGTCCGCCTGCGCAAGGCCTTCGACGCGACGCTCGCCGAGATGCGCGCCGACGGCACGTTCAAGGGCTGAGATCGAGGTGGGCGCTTCGCCTCTCGTTACCTTCCCCCGGAGGGGGAAGGTGGCTTGACGGCGGCACCCGACCTCGCGGCTGTTACGCGTCGGCTGCGCCTGCGCTCGATCTGGGCGTGGACGTTCTTCGCCTCGGCGGTGCCGGCCGTCATCGTCGGCTACGGCTTCGTCGGCACCAGCGACAGGCTGCGCGATGTCGGCGCCGTGATGGCACTGGTCTTCTGGCTGTTCGGCATGATTCCCGCGATCGCCGCCACGGCGGGCGCGTTCCGTCACTGGGACGCGCTGCCCGACCGCATCCGCTTCCTCGCCGTCTCGCCGCTGCTGGCGGTGTCGTTCAGCTTCTCGCTCGGCGTGCTCGCCGTCGTGCTCGCCTGACCGCTGCCGCGGTAATCCAGCTGCGGAAGGCCTTGAAGCCCTCCTCCACCGCGCGGTGCGGGCGGTAGATCAGGTACCAGCTCGTGCCTTTCGGGACCGACAGAGCGAACGGCGCAACCAGCCGGCCGGCGGCGAGATCGTCATCGATATACGGGCGGATGCCCATCGCCACGCCGAGCCCGTCGGCTGCCGCCTGCAGGGCATGGCCGTAGTACTCGAACACCGGTCCGTCGATGCGCAAGTCGCCGGCGCCCGCCGCCTTCAGCCAGCTCGGCCAGTCCTCGCGCGCATGCGCGACGCGCAGCAACGTGGCGCGCCGCAGATCCTCGGGCTTGCGCAGCCGCGCCGCCGCCGCCGGCGCGCAGACCGGCGAGAGATCGGCCGCGAACAGCTTCTCGGCGACGAAGCCCGGCCAGTCGCCGTCGCCCAGGCGGATGCCGCAGGTCCAGTCCTCGGCGAAGGGAACGGTGGCGCCGCCGGTGGTGATGCGCACCTCGATATCGGGCGCCTCGGCGCGAAACGCCGCCAGGCGCGGGATCAGCCAGCGGATCGCGAAGGTGGGACCGACGCCGACCGTCAGCACGCGGCCGCGCCCGGCGTCGCACACCTGCGTGGTCAGGGTTGCGAGCGAGTCGAGGATCGGCGTCAGGCCATCGCGATAGGCGATGCCTGCCGCGGTCAAGCGCAGGCCATTCGCGCGGCGCTCGAAGAGCGGTACGGCAAGCCGGGCCTCGAGCAGCCGGACCAGCCGGCTGATCGCCGCCGGCGTGACGTTGAGCTCCTCCGCCGCGCCGGCGAAGCCGCCCCGACGCGCCGCCGCCTCGAACGCCTTCACGCCGTTGAGCGACGGCAGCGTGCGCATCCCTACCCTCAGCAAAAGTAAGCCTATGCCAAGTTAACGCCGTTTGCGCGCAGCCGACAAGCGGCGCATGACAACGCCATGACGCCGCTGCTGATGGCCATCCTCTTCGCGATCATGGTCGCGACCGCCTTTCTCTCGGGCATCTTCGGCATGGCCGGCGGCCTGATCCTGATGGGCGTCCTGCTGGCGCTGATGCCCGTGCCGGCGGCGATGATGCTGCACGGCGTGACGCAGATGGCCTCGAACGGCTGGCGCGCCTTCCTGTGGCGCGACCACATCGTGTGGAAGCCGGTCGGCTACTACATGACCGGCTGCGCCGCCGCGCTGCTGCTGTGGTCGCTGGTGAACTTCGTGCCGACGCGGCCGATGGCCCTGCTTTTCCTCGGCCTGTCGCCCTTCGCGGTGCGCCTGCTGCCGCCCTCGCTGAAGCCCGATCCGGGCAGGCTGTGGCACGGCACGATCTTCGGCGGCGCCTGCACCAGCCTGATGCTGCTGACCGGCGTGTCGGGGCCGCTGCTCGACACCTACTTCCTCGGCGGCGCGATGGATCGGCGCCAGCTCGTGGCCACCAAGGCGACCTGCCAGGTGCTGGGCCACGCCATCAAGCTGGTCTATTTCGGCGGCATCATCACCGCCGCGGCCGATCTCGACCCGATCCTCGCCGCGCTGGGCGTCGTCGCCTCGATGATCGGTACCAGCCTGGCACGGAAGATCCTCGAAGCCATGTCGGACATGCAGTTCCGCACCTGGGCCAATCGCATCATCATGGTGATCGCGACCTACTATGTCGGCCACGCCGCCTGGCTGTTCGCGACGTCATAGGAGACATCGAGATGAGCGATCCGATCGATCCGCTGATCGTCGACCTCGTCGAATGGGTCGGCAAGACTCCGCGCGCCTACGAGGAGATGATCGACGCGTGGCGCACCTCCTGCCCGCGCCTCACGGTGTGGGAGGAAGCCTGCTCGCGCGGCTTCGTCGCCCGCCGCTCGATCGCCGGCGCCGGCACGATCATCGAGATCACCGACGAAGGCCGCGCGCTGCTGGCGAAGCAGCACTGACCGCCACCGCCCCATCCTTCGAGACGCGTTGCTGCGCAGATCAGCGGCCCGACACGCTCTTCAGGAAGGCGATGATGTCGGCGCGGTCGTTGGCGTCGCCGACCGAGAAGCCCATGCGGGCGCCCGGCACGAACTGCATCGGTCCGCTCAGCCACTTGTCGAGCGTCGTCTCGTCCCAGGTCTGGCCGAAATTCTTCAGCGCCGTGGAGTAGTTGAAGCCCGGCGCCGTGCCGGCCTTGCGGCCGAAGACGCCGCGGTGCAGCGGGCCGACGCGGTTGGCTTCCAGCGAGTGGCAGCCGGTGCAGCGCGCTTCCCACAATTCCTTGCCGCGATCGGCATCGATTGCGGCGAGTTGCGGGCCGAAGCAGAGCTGGCCCGCCAGCGCCACGCAGGCGAGGAGCGTATCCATGGGTCACCTCGTTGGCCGGGATCCCCGCCGCTGCGACGCGGCGGGGATTCGGCGGATGCACGGCTCAGCTGACGTAGAAGGCCGTGGGCGAGAGCGCATCGCCCAGCGCCTGGCTCAGCACGATCCAGTGGCCGGTCTCGTCGGCGGCGAGCTTGGCCGAGACCTGCGACAGCGCCTTGTCCGAGAAGGACGGGATCACGCCGAGATAGGCGTTGGCCGCGCCGCGCTCGAGCTTCTGCGCCAGGCGCAGCACGTCGGCCTGGCTCTTCAGCGACGCGGCGTTGAGCGCCTTGGCGACCTCGGCGTCGGGCTTGGCGGCGACCGGCGTGCCGCCGAGCTTGCGGATGGTCGCGATCAGCGCGTCGCGATGCTCCTTGTGGTGGCCCTGGAAGGTCACCGCGACCGGCAGCACGGCCTTGGTGACCAGGCCGCTGCCGGCGGCGATCGAATAGGCGCTGATCGCCTCGTGCTCGAGGCCGAGCGCGACGTTGAGGATCTGCACGTCGCCGGACGGATTGGTCTGCGCGTGCGCCGCCATCCTGTCGAAGCCGGCGATCAGCGCCACCGCGGTGGCCGAGAGGACCGTGGCGCCGGAGACGCGCAGCAGCTTGCGGCGGTCCGCGTTCACAGGGGTGTCCATGATGAATGCTCCCTTCGTGGTCGACGAGGTCATGTCGTGTCGACCTCGTGCCCTGCTACGGGCGCCACGTGCGGGAGGATGCGATCAATCGATCACAGAACGCGCTCGGGCGATAAGGAAGTTGTGATCGCGGAATGATCGCCGAGCCGCATCCGATCAGGGATATCCGTCGTAGATGGGCCCGCGGATGAAGACCACGCCACCGTTGCGGCTGGTCAGCGGCGGATGCCGCACGCCGGCGAGCGCGGCATGGAAGTCGCCGGGATAGAAGACGGTGTCGCCGATCACCATGTCGCCCGACAGCACCATGCATTCCTCGGTCGTCGGATGATCGTGCGCCGGCACGTGGCCGCCCGGCGCCAGCCGCAGCAGGAACGAGCGCTCGCGCTTCACCTTGTCGACCAGCAGGATCTTGACCTCCGAGCCGCGCGCCAGCGGTACCCACTCGCCCTCATGGGCACGCACGGTGACGCCGCCGAAATCGACCTGCTGGCGCGTGTCGATCACGCGCTGGATCTTCCCGAAGAGGCCGGGCGGCGGCTCGGCCGGCGCGGTCGCGGCGAGCACGGCCGGACCGAGCCGGCGCTCCCACGCTTCGACGCGGCCGCGCAGGCCCGCGTCGCGTTCCATCTGCGCCTCCAGCGCCTGGCGCTCGTCGCCCGTGAGGGTGCCGAGAACATATTCGCCAGCCAGTGCGTCGAGGTCGTCGTCCGTCATGACTCCAGACACCCTTTCAACTCGATCAACCCCCGCCTGATCCAGCTCTTCACCGTTCCCAGCGGCCGCCCCATGCGCGCCGAGACCTCCTCGTGCGTCAGCCCCTCGCGCATCGCCAGCCAGATCGCGCGCCGCGGATCGGGAGCCAGCCGCTCCAGGCACCGCATGACGTCCTTGGCCCGGCCGTCGAACACGGTTTCGGGCGATATGGGTACGTAGGCGAAGTCGACGACGGATGCAGCCGGGACCTCGGGCCGCCTGGCCTCGCCCCGCAGCCGGTCGATGGCGCGATAGCGCACGACCATCGCCATCCAGGTCATCGGCGCGCCGCGCTCCGGCTTGTATTGCCCGGCCTTGTCCCAGATGGCGACGAAGGCCTCCTGCAGCACGTCCTCGGCCGCGTCGCGCCGCCGCAGGACCTTCAGCGCGACCCCCATCAGCACGGGCGCGGCGGCCCGGTACAGCGCCGCGAATGCCTCGCGCTCGCCGCGTGCGGTGCCCGCCAGCGCCTCGACCAGCGGATCGTCCGGGACCCCGTGCATGTCGGCTGCAGCCTGTCCGCCGGCTTGACGTGCGTCAATGCGGCCTTGTTCCCCAACGGGAATTCTGTTTCGTATGACGTGTTCGATCACTAGGTTTCCGCGCCAGCCCGCCCCCGAAAGGTCCCGAGGCATGTCCTTCGACTACGACGGTTTCTTCGCCGAGCAGCTGGCGGCGCTGAAGGCCGAGGGACGGTATCGGGTCTTCGCCAATCTCGAGCGGCTGGCCGGCCGCTTTCCGCAGGCGCTCTACCGCGACGAGCAGGGCAATTCGCGCGAAGTCACCGTCTGGTGCAGCAACGACTACCTGGCGATGGGCAGCCATCCGGTGGTCACCGAAGCCATGGCGTCGACCATCGTCCGGCAGGGCGCCGGCGCCGGCGGCACGCGCAACATCTCCGGCACCAACCACCTGCATGTCGAGCTCGAGCGCGAGCTCGCCGACCTGCACGGCAAGGATGCCGCGCTGGTCTTCACCTCGGGCTACGTCGCCAACGAGACGACGCTCGCCACCCTGGCCTCGCGCCTGCCCGGCTGCATCGTGTTCTCGGACGCCTTCAACCATGCCTCGATGATCGCCGGCATCCGCAACAGCCGCGCGCCCTATCATGTCTTCCGCCACAACGACCCGGCGCATCTGCGCGAGCTGCTGGCGGCGGCGGACCCGAAGGCGCCCAAGCTGGTGGCCTTCGAGTCGGTCTACTCGATGGACGGCGACATCGCGCCGATCGCGGCGCTCTGCGACGTGGCCGAAGAGTTCGGCGCGCTGACCTATCTCGACGAGGTGCACGCCGTGGGCCTGTACGGCCCGCGCGGCGGCGGCGTCGCCGAGCGCGACGGGCTGATGCATCGCCTCGACGTGATCCAGGGCACGCTCGCCAAGGGATTCGGCGTGGTCGGCGGCTACGTCGCGGCCGATGCGCGCCTGATCGATTTCATCCGCAGCAACGGCAACGGCTTCATCTTCAGTACTTCGATGCCGCCCTCGATCGCCGCCGGCGCGCTCGCCGCCGTGCGCTACCTCAAGACCGAAGGCGCCGAGCGCCGCGCGCGTCACCAGGAGCGGGCCGCGACGCTCAAGGCCAGGCTCGAGGCGGTCGGCTTGCCGGTGATGCCCTCGGTCAGCCATATCGTGCCGGTGTTCGTCGGCGACGCCGCCCTGTGCAAGGCAGCCAGCGACCTGCTGATGGACCGCCACGACATCTATGTGCAGCCGATCAACTACCCGACGGTGGCGCGCGGCGCCGAGCGCCTGCGCATCACGCCGACCCCGGCGCATGACGACGCGGCGATGGACCGCCTCGTCGACGCGCTGGTCGATGTCTGGATGACGTTGATGCCCGAGCGGCGTCAGGCGGCGGAATAGACCCTCAGGACGATCGCTCGCGCCAGATCGTCGAGGTCGCGAGCACCACGCCCAGCACGACGATCATGCCGATGACGGCGGCGAGCATCGCAGCCGGCAGGCCCTGGCCGTAGGCGATCACGCCGGCGATC
>CAYNOF010001262.1:0-6918 GCA_964398335.1 uncultured Rhizobiaceae bacterium | reverse complement strand
GATCGCCAGCAGCATGATGGCGAGCGCCGGCGGGACCTGGCTGAAGGGGAACGGCCAGAGCATCGTCAGCGCCAGCAGCAGGATCGTCACGCCGATGGCGCGGCGCATGAGCTCGAAGATCTCCGGCCAGCGCGGCCGGATGATCGCTTCCAGCTTGCGCAGCGGCCAGCGCAGGCGGCGCCCGAGGCGTCTGACCTTCTCGCCCGACAGCCGCCGTTGGCCGAGGAAGCGCGGCAGCTCGGGCGTTTCACGGGCCCGCATCAGCTGCCAAGCCGGGAACAGCAGCAGCACGCCCACGACCCCCGATGCACCCGGCAGCATGCCGATCACCGCCATCAGCAGCAGGACGATGCCGAAGGAGCGCTCGTGCAGATTGGCGATCAGCCAGGCCGGCGTCACCTCGGCGGGTGCGCGACCGAAGAGTTCCTCGATCATATCCGACGCCGGCACATAGGCGTCGGGGCGCGCCAGCCGACGGCCGCCCTTCTCGATCGATGCCATGATCCATGGATAACGCGCGGCCTGGCCCGTGGTGCCCGCCGAGTCCGTCAGGCCAGAACGCCCTCGCGCAACGTGACGATGCGGTCCATGCGGGCGGCGAGCTCGGGATTATGCGTGGCGATCAGCGCCGCCAGGCCGGTCTGACGCACCAGTGCCAGGAGCTGACGGAACACCGCATCCGCGGTGGTCAGGTCGAGGTTGCCGGTGGGCTCGTCGGCCAGCAGCACGCGCGGGCCGTTGGCGACGGCGCGGGCGATGGCGACACGCTGCTGCTCGCCGCCCGACAGCTTGGCCGGGCGGTGGCTTTCCCGCTGGGAGAGGCCGACCATCTCCAGTAGCTGGCGGGCGCGGTTGCGCGCCTCCTTGCGGCTCAGGCCCAGCAGCATCTGCGGGATCATCACGTTCTCCAGGGCGGAGAACTCCGGCAGCAGGTGATGGTACTGGTAGACGAAGCCGAGATAGCGGCCGCGCAGCGCCGTGCGCTGGGAGTCGCCGAGATCGCCGGCCGACTTGCCTTCCAGCATCACCTTTCCGGCATCGGGCTTCTCGAGCAGGCCGGCGATGTGCAGCAGGGTCGACTTGCCGGCGCCCGAGGGGCCGACCAGGGCGACGATCTCACCCGGGCGCAATTCGAGGTTGGCGCCGCGCAGCACCTCCAGCGCGCGATCGCCCTGGCGGAAGGTGCGCTTGATGTCGACGAGCGCGAGCGCGGGCGTCGCAATGTCATTCATGGCGCAGCGCCTCCACGGGTTCGAGCCTGCCGGCGCGCCAGGCGGGGTACATCGCCGCCACCAGCGACAGGCCGAGCGCGATCAGCAGCACGGTGGCGACCTCCCAGGGATCGACGCGCACCGGCAGGTTCGACACCCAGGTCGAATCGGCGCCCGCCATGCTGCCGGTGGCCCAGCTCAGCACGGCGGTCACGGCCGGCATGTTGGCGCAGACCAGCAGGCCCAGCGCGCCGCCCAGGACGGTGCCGATGGTGCCGACGCTGGCGCTGGCGAGGAAGAAGATGCGCACCACGCCGCCGCTGGTGGCGCCCATGGTGCGCAGGATGGCGATGCCCGGTGTCTTGGTGCGCACCAGCATGGTGAAGCTCGCGACCACGTTCATCGCCGCCACCAGCACGATCAGGCTGAGGATGATGAACATCAGCACGCGCTCGACCTCCAGCGCGCCGACCAGCCGTGCGTTGAGCGTACGCCAGTCGGCGAAGCGCAGGTCGTCGCGGCCGGTGCGCCCCTCGAGGCCTTTCAGCACCTCCTTCAGCCGGCTCTGGTCGGTCACTTCGATCTCGATCGAGGTCACGGCGTTCTCGGGGATGTGGAAATCGTCCTGGATCAGGTCGAGCGGCACGATCGCCAGGGTCGAATCGAATTCCCAGCGCTTCACCAGGAAGCTCGCCAGCACCTTGTAGGTGACGTCGCGCGCCGAGAGCGTGCCGCTTTCGTTGCGCGAATAGGTGATGAGGGTGAACGAATCGCCGTAACGCAGGCCGAGCGACTGGCGCAGGCGCTCGCCCATGATCACGCCGGCCTCGGTCTCGAATTGCTGCGGCTCGCCGCCGACGATGCCCTCGCGGATGATCGAGCGCTTCAGCGCATCCTCGACCCGCATGCCGCGCAGCTGCACGCCGCGCGTGAGGCCGCCGCCGCTGACCACCGCCTGGCGCTCGATGATCGGCGTGACCGAGCGCACGAAGGGCACGGTCTCGAACTGCCGCACCAGGTCCGCGTAATCGGTCAGCAGGCCCTTGGTCGACGACACGCGGATATGGCCGTTCATGCCGATGATGCGGCCGAAGATGTCGCCGCGGAAGCCGTTCATGACGCTGAGCACGACGATCAGCGTCGCCACGCCCAGCGCCACGCCGATCAGCGCGAACCAGGCGATGAACGAAATGAACCCCTCGCGCTCCCGGCTGCGCAGGAAGCGCCAGGCGATCAGGCGTTCGGTGGAGGAGATCATGGCGCTCTCCCCTTCTTCCCGCGAAGGCGGAGAGAAGGTGCCGAGCGCCGGCGAGGCGGATGAGGGGCTTCGCGGCCTCTCAACCGCCGCCGCCTTCGTTCGACGGTCGCGAAGGGAAAGAAGACGACCCTACCCACGACGCAACCCCTCGATCGGATCGAGCCTGGTCGCCACCCAGGCCGGATAGATCGTGGCGATGAAGGAGAAGGCCAGCGCCATGACGGCGATGCCTGTGATCTCGCCCCAGGTGATGCGCGCCGGCAGCTCGGTGAGCTGATAGAGCTGCGGGTCGAACAGGGTGAGCCCCAGCGAGCACTGCAGCCATTGGCGGATGCTCTCGATGTTGTCGGCGAAGGCCACGCCCAGGCTGACGCCGAGCGCCGTGCCGACGATGCCGATGCCCATGCCGTCCATGAAGAAGACGCGCAGGATCGCCCAGCGGCCGGCGCCGATGGTGCGCAGGATGGCGATGTCGGGCCCCTTGGTGCGCACCAGCATCATCAGGCTGGAGACGATGTTGAAGGCGGCGACCAGCACGATCAGCGTCAGCACCAGGAACATCACGTTGGTCTGCTGCGCGATGGTGGCGAAGAAGCTGGAGTTCGCCTCGATCCAGTTGAAGGCGAAGTACTTGTACTCGAGCACGGCGTTGACCTGCGGGATCAGCGAATTGTAGGCGCCGGGGTCGGTGGCGAAGACCTCGATCAGGCTGGTCCTGCCCGGCGCCTCGAAGAAGTCGCGTGCGTTGTCGAGCGAGGCGTAGATGAAGTTCGTGTCGTAGTCGAACATGCCGACCTCGAAGATCGCGCCGACCTCGAAGCGCCGCGTGCGCGGCAGGCGGCCCAGCGGCGTGTCGACGCTGGTGGGCGAGACGATGGTCACCGTGTCGCCGACCGACACGCCCAGCGCCTCGGCGAGCCGCGCGCCGATGGCCACGAAGCGGCCGCGCGAGAGGCTCGAGAGGTCGCCCCTGCCCTTCGCCGCCGTGGCCGGCGCCCCACTCACGTGGCACACGCCGCGCTGCGGTGCGGCGATTGTACCCGAGACCGAATCGGCGATCGGCTTGCGCAGCATCAGATCCTCGGGCCGCATGCCGCGCAGCATGATGCCGCGCACCTGCTCGCCGGCGGCGACGATCGCCTGGCCCTCCAGCACCGGCGAGAGGCCGGCGATGCCGGGGATCGTCTTCACCTTGGCCTCGATCGCCGGGAAGTCGCTGATCGGCTCGCGCCCGCCGCTGATCGCGAGATGGCCGTTGACCGAGGTGATCTGGCGCAGCAGCTCGACGCGAAAGCCGTTCATCACGGCCATCACCACGATCAGCGTGCCGACGCCCAGCGCGATGCCGACCAGCGAGAAGCCAGCGATGATCGACAGGAACCCCTCGTCGCGCCGCGCGCGCAGGTAGCGCAGCGCGATCAGCCTCTCGACAGCGGCGAACGCCATGCCGCCGCTACCGCGCGCCCGCTTCGGCGAGCATGCGCGCGACGTTCTGGACGAACTCCTCCATCTGCCGGGTTCCCGCCTCGCCGCTCGCCGCCGGCACGGTCACCCTGATCTTGATGAAGTGGCGCCGGTAGCCCGTCATGGCGATCATGCTGAGGGACTCCACGTTGTTGCGCACGAGGCGATAGCGGGCCGAGAGGAATTCGACGGCGTTGACCCGGATCGGCTTGTCGGACAGCAGCTGCGGTTCGGGCAGGTTCTGCTGCCGCTGGTACGCCGCGATCTCGTTGCGCGCCCGGGCGAACTGCGTGCGCACGACGTCATTGGCGGTGCCATCGGGGATGCCCGGGTTGCCTGCGTTGTAGACGTAGACCGATCCGGCGAAATTCGGCGCGCGATACTCGATGCCGTGGCCGAGCGCAGCCTCGGGATAGCGCTCGCCCTTCCACAGCGGCACCGATCCCAGCCGGTCGGGGAACTGCAGCCCGACCTCCATCACGAGGTACTCGGCGCGTGCGGACGCAACCGGCCAGGCGAAACCCAGGCAGGCGAGCAGCAGAACGGTGAAGCGGAGCGATGCGCGCATGATTGCCCTCCCTTTGCCTTGTTCGCCTGTTGCGGCGAAGGCCATGCCTCAGCGCGAAGCCGCGCCGGCCAGGACCCGGCCGAAATTCTGCAGGAAGTCGTCGAGCCGCGCCTGCGCCTCGCTGCCGTCCGAGGCCCGCGTGCTGACGCGCAGCTTGACGAAGTGCCGGCGCAGGCCGGTCATGGCCACGAGGCTCAGCGTATCGAGATCGCCGCGCGTGTAGCGGTAGGTGGCGGTGAGGAACTCGATGCCGTCCGCCGTGACCTTGCGCTCGCCGACCAGCCGTGGCTCGGGCGCGTTCTGCTGCCGCTGGACGGCGAGGATATCGCTGCGCGCGCGGGCGAACTCCGAGCGTACGATGTCGCTGGCGATGCCGTCGGCGATTGCCGGCTGGCCGCGATCGTAGACGTAGATCGAAGCGCCGTAGCCCTCGCCGCGGTAGTCGATGCCGTGGCCCAGGCCCGGCTGCGGATAACGACGGCCATTCGCCTGGCTCGCCGTCCCGATCTGGTCGGGAAAGCGCAGGCCCGCCTCCTCCACCAGATACTCGGCCGAGGCCATGCTGGCCGCGCCGAGGCTGGCCAGCAGCGCGAGGATGGCGAGCCAGAAGCGGGTCGACGCGCGCATGATCGCTCCTCCTGCTGCCGGCATCAGGTGCCGAAACGCGCCAGCAGGGCTTCCGGTGCCATCTCCTCGCGCTGGCCGGTGCGGCGGTTCTTGACCTCGATCTTGCCGGCGGCGACGCCCTTGGGGCCGACGATCACCTGCCAGGGCAGGCCGATCAGGTCCATGTCGGCGAACTTGGTGCCCGGGCGCAGGTCGCGATCGTCGTACAGCGTGTCGACGCCGGCGGCGCCGAGCTTGTCGTACAGCGTCTGGCAGGCGCCGGACACGCCCGCGTCGTCGGGCTTGAGGTTGATCAGGCCGACCTTGAACGGCGCCACCGCGTCGGGCCAGATGATGCCGTTGGCGTCGTGGCTGGCCTCGATGATCGCGCCCATCAGGCGCGAGACGCCGACGCCGTAGGAGCCCATCTCGACGGCGATGCTCTCGCCGTTCGGGCCGGCGACCACGGCGTTGAGCGGCTTGGAGTACTTGGTGCCGAAATAGAAGATGTGGCCGACCTCGATGCCGCGCGCCGACATGCGGCGGTCGGCCGGCACCTCGTTCTCGAAGCGCGCCTGGTCGTGCATCTCGTCGGTCGCGGCGTAGAGCGAGGTCCACTCGTTGACCGTCGGCTGCAGGTCGGACTCGAAGTCGATCTTGCGGCCCAGGATGTCCTTGTCGATCAGGTCCTTGTCGCAGAACACCGCGCTCTCGCCGGTGTCGGCGAGGATGATGAATTCGTGGCTGAGGTCGCCGCCGATCGGGCCGGTGTCGGCGCGCATCGGGATCGCCTTCAGGCCCATGCGCGCGAAGGTGCGCAGATAGGCCACGAACATCTTGTTGTAGGAGCGGATGGCGCCGGCCTTGTCGAGGTCGAAGGAGTAGTTGTCCTTCATCAGGAACTCGCGGCCGCGCATCACGCCGAAGCGCGGGCGCACCTCGTCGCGGAATTTCCACTGGATGTGGTAGAGGTTGCGCGGCAGGTCGCGGTAGCTCTTCACCGCGTCGCGGAAGATGACGGTGATCATCTCCTCGTTGGTCGGGCCGTAGAGCATCTCGCGCTTGTGGCGGTCGATGATGCGCAGCATCTCCGGGCCATAGGCGTCGTAGCGGCCGCTTTCGCGCCACAGGTCGGCCGACTGGATGGTCGGCATCAGCACTTCCTGCGCGCCCGATGCGTCCTGTTCCTCGCGCACGATCTGCTCGATCCTGCGCAGCACGCGGTAGCCCAGCGGCAGCCAGGCATAGATGCCGGCGCTCATCTGGCGCACCAGGCCGGCGCGCAGCATCAGGCGATGCGACACGATCTGCGCCTCGGCGGGCGTCTCCTTCAGGGTCGGCAGGAAATACTGGCTGAGGCGCATGTCGGGAGGGGTTCCTATCGTCCGTTTGCGCGCGAATTTAGGCAACCGGGCCGGTCATGGCAAACCGCACTGGCATCCACCCCGCCCCGGGCCCACAATGGCGCCCAATCGAAGACTTGGAGGGGGAAGCCAATGTTCGATGCGGTCTTCAAGCTCAGCGAGAACAGGACGACCGTCAGGACCGAGGTGCTGGCCGGCATCACCACGTTCCTGACCATGGCCTATATCATCTTCGTCAACCCCGACATCCTGTCCAAGACCGGCATGCCGCGCGACGCGGTGTTCGCCTCGACCTGCATCGCCGCCGCCGTCGGCTGCGCCCTGATGGGCTTCCTCGCCAACTATCCCATCGCGCTGGCGCCGGGCATGGGGCTGAACGCCTATTTCACTTTCGGCGTCGTGCTGGGCATGAAGTACACGTGGCAGGTGGCGCTGGGCTGCGTGTTC
>CAYNOF010001261.1:0-4484 GCA_964398335.1 uncultured Rhizobiaceae bacterium | reverse complement strand
AACAGCCATGAGCGCGGGTCGGAAGGTGTGGGATCGGCGGGCATGGAGTCGTGATCTGAGGTGTCACGCCATGATTTCTAGGTAGCGTGATGGAACCGACTGGGTGAGCCACACACCGTTGTCCGCCCGATGAAACGTATGGCCGTCGCGCGCCATGGTCTCGGCGTCAACGCGCAGGACAATCGGCTTGCCATGACGGCGGCCCACAGCGAGGGCGGTCGCGGTATCCATGCTGAGGTGCACGTCGTGACGAGCACCAGCCTTCAGGCCCTCGGCCATGATCGAGGCGACGTTGCGCTCCGCCGTGCCGTGGTAGAGTACTGCCGGCGGGGTGGCTGGCGCATAGCCGAGGTCGACCTCGATCGAATGGCCCTGAGCGGCGCGGATGCGGCGGCCAGTGTCGTCGAAGACGAGGCGCTTCTTGCCTGGACTGTTGACCAGCGCTACGAGGACGGCGTGCGTCGTCGGGTGGCCAGCCTTCGCCATGGCCTGCAGCAGTTCGTCGATATCGATCCAGCCCTGCGGATCGAGGGTGACGCCGATGGCATCGGGATCATGCCGAAGAACGAGCGACAGGAACTTGCTGATCCCGGTCAGCGTTTTGGGATCGATGCCCGCATCTTCTCTGGCGGTCATGGCATAGTCCTGACGATTGCAGCCGTTCCGTGAAAGCCGAGCTTCTGGCATGCCGCCGCCAACCACATCAAGAAAACGTTCGTCCCGACGCCCCGAGGTGGCCGAAGGTGAACTGCCGCTGTTCGAGGCGGCGGAGCGGGCGGTGCTGCCGGCGACCTTCGCCGGCTGGTTCGCGAAGCGCGGCTGGGAGGCGCGGCCGTACCAGATGGAGATGGTGCGGTTGGCGCAGGCCGGGAAGTCGGCGCTGCTGATCGCGCCCACCGGCGCCGGCAAGACGCTGGCCGGCTTCCTGCCCAGCCTGATCGAGCTGACGTCGCGCAAGGCCGCGACCGGCAAGCTGCATACGCTCTACATCTCGCCGCTGAAGGCGCTGGCGACCGACGTCACGCGCAACCTGCAGGATCCCATCGAGGAGATGGACCTGGCGGTGCGCGCCGAAACGCGCACCGGCGACACGCCGCAGAACCGGCGACAGCGCCAGCGGCTCAATCCGCCCGACATCCTGCTGACCACGCCGGAGTCGCTGGCGCTGCTGCTGTCCTATCCCGATGCGGCCGAGTATTTCAGCGCGCTGTCGACGGTGATCATCGACGAGCTGCACGCGTTGGCGACGACCAAGCGCGGGCATCTGCTGGCGCTGGGCCTGTCGCGGCTGGCGACCATGTCGCCCGGCACGCGCTTCGTCGGGCTGTCGGCCACGGTCCATGATCCGGCTGCGCTGGCCGACTGGCTGGCGCTGGGTGGGCGGCCGGTCGAGACGGTTCGCGTTGCCGGCGGTGCGCAGCCGGCGCTGTCGATCCTCTCGCCCGAGGCGCGCGTGCCGTGGGGCGGGCACATGGCGCGGCATACGATCCCCGACGTCTACCAGGCGATCCGTCAGCACCGCATGACCATCGTCTTCGTCAACACGCGCGCCACGGCGGAGATCGTGTTCGACGATCTGTGGCGGATGAACGACGAGAACCTGCCGATCGGCCTGCATCACGGCAGCCTCGAGGTCGAGCAGCGGCGCAAGATCGAGGCGGCAATGGCGGCCGGCAAGTTGCGCGCGGTGGTCGCGACCTCGTCGCTCGACCTCGGCATCGACTGGGGCGATATCGACCTGGTGGTGCAGGTCGGCGCGCCCAAGGGCGTGAGCCGTCTGCTGCAGCGCGTCGGCCGCGCCAATCACCGCATGGACGAGCCGAGCAAGGCGATCCTCGCGCCCGGCAACCGCTTCGAGGTGCTGGAATGCGTCGCCGCGCTCGAGGCGGTGAACGCGCACGAGCTCGATGGCGATCCGCCGCGGCCGCCCAGCCTCGACGCGCTGGCGCAGCACATCCTCGGCTCGGCCTGCTCGCAGCCGATCGACCGCGACCTGCTCTACGCGGAGGCGCGCCGTACGAATCCGTATCGCGAGCTCTCGCGCAAGGACTACGACGACACGTTCGACTTCATTGCCACGGGCGGCTACGCGCTGGGCGCCTACGAGAAATGGCGCCGGCTGTTCCATCGCTCCGACGGGCGCTGGCAGGTGGCGCGGCCGGATGCGATCCGCCAGTACCGGCTCAACGTCGGCACCATCGTCGAGCTGCCGCTCCTGAAGGTGAAGCTCAAGGGCGGGCCGGTGCTGGGCGAGGTCGAGGAGGCCTTCGTGCAGGGGCTGGTCACCGGCGACACCTTCATCTTCGCCGGCCGCCTGCTGCGCTACGAGGGCATCCGCCCGCTGCACGCCGAGGTCACGCTGGCGAACAGCGGCGAGGACCCCAAGGTGCCGGCCTATGGCGGCGGCCGCCTGCCGCTCAACACGTATCTGGCCGAGCGCGTGCGCGGCATCATCGCCGATCCCGAGCGCCACCACCTGCTGCCGTCGGACGTGCAGGAGTGGCTGCATGTCCAGAAGCTTCGCTCCCGCCTGCCGCATCCCGACCGCTTGCTGATCGTGGGCTTCCCGCGCGGCAGCCGGCAATTTCTCGTCGCCTACTGCTTCGAAGGCCGCAACGCGCACCAGACCTTGGGCATGCTGTTGACGCGGCGCATGGAGCGTATGGGGCTCAGGCCGCTGGGCTTCGTCGCCACCGACTACGTGCTGGGCATCTGGGGCCTGCGGCCGGCGACGCCCAGGCAGATCGATGCGCTGTTCGACGAGGACATGCTGGGCGACGACCTCGAGGCGTGGATGGACGAGTCCTCCATGCTGCGCCGCTCGTTCCGCAACGTCGCGGTGATCGCCGGCCTGATCGAGCGGCGTCATCCCGGCCAGGAGAAGACGCGCCGGCAGGTCACGTTCAGCGCCGACCTGATCTACGACGCGCTGCGCAAGCACGAGCCCGACCATATCCTCCTGCGCGCCACGCGCCAGGACGCCGCCTGGCAGCTCGCGGATATCCGCCGCCTGGGCGAGCTGCTGCGCCGTGCGAAGGGCAAGATCGACTATCACCGCCTCGATCGCGTCTCGCCGCTCGCGGTGCCGGTACTGCTGGAGATCGGCCGCGAGCGCGTGATGGGCGACGACACGGTCGACGAGCTGCTCGACGAGGCGGCGCAAGAGCTGATCGAGGAGGCGACGCGGCGGTGATGGTGACGTTTATTCTCCGAGTTTCCACCGATGCAGCACGTCATGCCGCCCTCGGCCGAGGCGGCTGTTCACGAGCACGAACTCGCGGATCGTGAAATTGATCGGCTCGATAGGCGTGTCGGCAATCTCCATCGCCTTGTACGACAGGGTCATGTGCGGCTCGAAGGGCAACGAGCGGCGAGGCCCCAGTCTCTTCGTCAACGCACCCTTCAGCGTCTCGTGGAGCGTCCGAATGCCGAGAACGCCGTCGTCGCCGCACAGAACGATCAGAGGAGATCCATACGATCGGCGGAAGTTCTTCACCATGTTCAGCGACACGGTAAAGGGACGCATTCTGACTGCATCGCCGCAGGCTCGTACGGTATCGACGATCGGCTGCGGCACATCGGAGTAAACGCCAACGGGATAAAGGGTAAAGTGCAGGAGGTTCGGCCGTACCAGCCTCCCGCCAAAACCAATGTCCGCGAGGATGTCCTCCGTCGTACGGGCGATGCGGGCGGCGTTCTTCTCGTCCGGCTTGGCCATGACGATCAGCGAGTTGGTTCCTGAGCCAGATCGCTTCGGCGGCATCGGCGGTCTTGGCAAGACGAAGCCAAAGGAATGTTGAAGCGACACCGTTCTCTCCCTCCTGCTAGTGGAAGTCACGGGAGCGGGCACCGATGCGGCGGACGGCGCCGTAGGGCCGGGCAGCCTCGGCCTCGCGAGCCCGTTGGATATCGCGCGGTTCGGGCTCGCCGTGCTTCACAGCGTCAGCGCGTGTCCAGACGACCATGTTTCGTGGGTGGCGGAAGTGATTGCGCGGCGGTGACGGTGAGCGTTGGCTGCGCTTGTCGCGCGGCGTCGGATCGATCGTATCGTCGATGTCGGCCAGGCCATCGAGCCAGCCCGACAGGTCGTACAGGCGATCGGCAACGAGATGGATCACCTCCTTCTCGCGCTGCAGCCTGCCTTTGACGAGCAGCAGCCGCGAGGTCATCACGATGCGACGGTGCCTCTCGAATACCTTGGGCCAGATGACGATGTTGGCGATGCCGGTCTCGTCCTCGAGCGTGGCGAACACAACGCCGCTGGCGGTGCCCGGACGTTGGCGCACCAGCACAAGGCCGCAAACGTGAAGGGGCTTGTCGAGAGGGGCCGTCGCAAGCCGGGAGGCCAACGTCACATCGTCTGCATCGAGGCGCGGCCGCAGCAGCGCCAGCGGGTGCTTGCGCAAGGACATGCGCAGGCTGACATAGTCGTCGACGACCTGCTCGCCCAGGGAGGAGGTGGGCAGGATGACTTTCGGTTCGAG
>CAYNOF010001260.1:0-18916 GCA_964398335.1 uncultured Rhizobiaceae bacterium | reverse complement strand
GCCTCGTCGTGCTGCTTGGCCTGCACGAACATGCGGGTCGGCGCGTTGCACGATTGGCCGCTGTTGCGCATCACATGGGTGACGCCCTGGGTGACGGCCTTGGCGATGTCGGCATCGGGCAGGATGATGTTGGCCGACTTGCCGCCGAGCTCCTGGTGCACGCGCTTGACCGTGTCGGCCGCGGCCTTGGCCACCAGCACGCCGGCGCGGGTCGAGCCGGTGAACGACACCATGTCGACACCCGGGTGCTTCGACAGCGCCTGGCCGACGGTCGGGCCATCGCCGTTCACCAGGTTGAACACGCCCTTCGGCACGCCGGCGGCATGCATGATCTCGGCGAAGATGATGGCATTGAGCGGCGCGATCTCGCTGGGCTTCAGCACCATGGTGCAACCGGCCGCCAGCGCCGGACCGACCTTGCAGACGATCTGGTTGATCGGCCAGTTCCACGGCGTGATGAAGGCACACACGCCGATCGCCTCGTGCGCGATCAGCGTCGTGCCCTTGACCTTCTCGAACTCGAACTCCTTCAGCGTCTTGATCATCTGCGTCAGGTGACCGACGCCGGTGGCGGCCTGCGCCTTCATGGCCAGCGTGATCGGTGCGCCCATCTCCATCGAGATCGCCTGCGCGATGTCGTCGTAGCGCAGCTTGTAGGCGGCGAGGATCTTCTCCAGCAGCGCGATGCGTTCCTCGCGCGTCGAGCGCGAGAAGGCCGGGAAGGCCCGCTTCGCGGCGGCAACGGCTTTGTCGACGTCGGCCTCGCTGCCCAGGCTGATCTTGGCGCAGGGTTCCTCGGTCGCCGGGTTGATCACGTCGATCGCGCTTGGCGTGATGGGCGCGACCCATTGGCCGTCGATGTAGAAGCGCAGGTGGCTTTGCATGGGTTCCTCCTAGATCCGGGGTGATTGCGATTCGCCGAGGCCGGCCATGAGCAGCGATTGGCCCACCGCCGTGGCCGCCCGCGGCGGCAGCGAGAAGCCGAGCCGCGCGGCGCCGACATCGACGACGAGCAGCGCATCGCCGTTGGGCAGCTCGCCGACGCTGAGCGAGGAGGCCGGGATGACCGGCATGTCGGAAATGTCGCGATCGCCGACCTGCGCACGCGGCATGCCGAGCAGCAGCAACAGGGAGATCAGCCGATCCATATCCCTGGCGGCGACGATGATGTGGTCGGTGCCTTGCGCGGTGGTCACGTCGACGGTGAAGGCGCTGCCGCCGGCCAGCGGCATGCCGCGCACGTCGAGCGCCTCGCGCATGTCGATCACCGACCCGCCACGATCCGGGGGCATATCCATCGCGACACGACGCTCCGATTTGTCTGTCGAAATATCCGAAAGGATATAACGCGGAAAGAATTGCATGCATGACGGGCTTTCGGCAAGCCCATCCGGACCCTATGGCCCGGGCGACGGCAGTCCGATATAGTCACCCGATTATTTCGATGAACGGAACGTGACCATGAAGCTCAGCGCCCGCAATCGGCTGAAGGGCAGGATCGTCGAGGTCCGCAAGGGCCAGACCACCGCGCATGTGCGCATCGACGTGAGCGGCGCGGTCGTGACCGCCTCGATCACCAACGAGGCGGTCGACGAGCTCGGCCTGAAGGTCGGCCAGGAGGCCTATGCCGTGATCAAGGCCTCCGACGTCATGGTCGGCCTCGACTGAGGCCGGGTCTTGGTCAGGCTCAACGAGATCCGCCCCGGCGAGGTCGCGGTCGAGACGCCGGCGCAGATGGACGCGGGCGTCTGGTTCATCGGCCGCATCTGCACGCCCTGGACGTCGCGGCTCGAATGCCCGCGCCAGGGCAGGCTCGACGGGCCGAGCTGCACCATCGAGGTTGCCGAACCGTGGGCCGCCGGGCTCGACAGCATCGCCGAGTTCGAGCGGCTGGAGGTGCTGTACTGGCTGCACGAGTCGCGGCGCGACCTGGTGCGCCAGAGCCCGCGCAGCGACGGCAACGCGCGCGGCGTCTTCTCGCTGCGCACGCCGGTGCGGCCCAATCCCATCGCGACCTCGATCGTGAAGCTGGTGAAGGTCGAGGGACCGACCCTGATCGTGCGCGGCATGGATTGCCTCGACGGCACGCCGCTGATCGACCTGAAGCCCGACCGCACGCTGTTCAATCCGCTGGCGCCGCCGCAGCCCGGCGACTTCCAGGTCGGCGATCCATGAGAACGACCCGGCGTGGCGCGCTCGTCCTGCTGGGCGCGGGCGTCGCGGCCTCCGGCGCCCGGGCGCAGAACCGCACGGTCGTCGATTCGGCCGGCCGCACGATCACGCTGCCGCCGCGCATCAGCAGGGTCTTCGTCGCCGGCCCGCCCGCCTCGGTGCTGACCTACGCGCTGGCGCGCGATGCGATGGTCGGCTGGGTGCGCGCGCCCTCGCCGGCGGAGAAGGAGTTCCTCGCACCGCCGGCGCGCGATCTGCCCGAGGCCGGCCGCCTCACGGGTCGCGGCGACACGGCGAGCCTCGAGCGCGTCGTCGGGCTGAAGCCCGACCTGATCCTCGATTTCGGCTCGGTGTCCGAGACCTATCGCTCGCTGGCCGATCGCGTGCAGGCGCAGGCCAACATTCCCTATGTGCTGATCGACGGCCGCTTCAGCGCCACCGTGGCCTCGATCCGCCTCGCCGCCGACATCCTCGGCCGCGCCGAGCGTGGCGTGGCGCTGGCACAGTACGCCGAGGCGACCCTGGCGCTGGTCGATCGCGTCGTCGCGAAAGTCCCGCAGGACAGGCGGCCGCGCGTCTATCTCGCGCGCGGGCCGGAGGGGCTGGAGACCGGCGGCCGCGGCTCGATCAACACCGAGATCATCGAGCGCGTGGGCGCGGTCAATGTCGCCGAGGGCCTCGACAGGCGCGGCGGCATCTTCGCCGCCTCGCTGGAGCAGATCCTGAAGTGGAACCCCGATACCATCATCACGCTGGATCGCGGGTTCCGGGCGTCGGTGCAGGGCAAGGCGGGCTGGAGCGATGTGCGCGCGGTGGCGCAGAAGCGCGTCTATCTCGCGCCGAGCCTGCCCTGGGGCTGGATCGACGCGCCGCCGTCGGTGAACCGGCTGATCGGCCTGCGCTGGCTGCTGGCGCAAGTCTATCCGGCCGAGGCGGCGATCGACCTGCCGGCCGACACGCGCGCCTTCTACGAGCTGTTCTACGGCGTGACCTTGAGCGACGCGCAGGTGGCGCGCCTGCTGGGAGGTGCCACTGCGCGCTGAGGGCAGGCTGCGCACCGCGGTCGTGCTGGCGGCGCTCGCCGTCTGCCTGCTCGGCGCCCTGCTGGCCGGCAGCGTTGTCGGACCTTTCCCGCTGCCGGTCGGCGACGTGATCGGCGCCGTGTTCGGCGCGACGACGGCGGAGCCGGCCGGCACGATCCTGTTCCAGATCCGCCTGCCGCGCGTGCTGGCCGCGATGCTGGTGGGCGGCGGCCTCGCCGCGGCGGGCGCGACCTACCAAACGCTGTTTCGCAATCCGCTGGTCTCGCCCGACATCCTCGGCGTCTCCGCCGGCGCGGGCTTCGGCGCGGTGCTGGGCATCCTGCTGTCGCTGCCGGTGCTGGCGATCCAGGGGTTGGGCTTCGCCATGGGGCTGGTGACGGTCGCCGTCGTCTACGCGCTCGCCCGCGCCCTGCACAGCCAGAACGAGGTGCTGGTCCTCGTGCTCGCCGGCATCGTCGTCGGCGCGCTGGCTGGTGCCGGCATCTCGCTGGTGAAGATCCTGGCGGATCCCTACAACCAGCTGCCGGCGATCACCTTCTGGCTGCTGGGCAGCCTGGCCGGCATCAAGCCGATCGACGTCGCGGGTTTCGCGCCGCTGGTGATCCTGGGCTTCGTGCCGCTCGCGCTGCTGCGCTGGCGCATCGGCGTGCTGTCGCTGGGCGACGACGAGGCGCGCGCGCTGGGCGTCAATGTGGTGATGCTGCGCGGCATCGTGATCGCGTCGGCGACGCTGATCACGTCGTCGGCAGTGTCGGTCTCCGGCGTGATCGGCTGGATCGGCCTGATGATCCCGCACATGGCGCGCCTGCTGGTGGGACCGCGCTACGATCGCGTGCTGCCGGCCTCGGCGCTGATGGGGGCGGCCTTCCTGGTGCTGGTCGACGCGCTGGCGCGCTCGGCGGCGCGCATCGAGATCCCGCTCGGCCTGCTCACCGCGATGATCGGCGCGCCGGTCTTCGTCTGGCTGCTGGCGCGCAGCCGCCGCGTCTGGAGCTGAGCGATGCTCGAAGCGCGCGCACTCGCCATCGGCTACGACCGCCGGATCGTCGCGTCCGGCATCGACCTCACGGTGAAGCGCGGCGAGATCCTCTGCCTGCTGGGCCCGAACGGCGCCGGCAAGACGACGCTGTTCAAGACCCTGCTCGGCCTGATCCCGGCCACGGCCGGCGAGGTCCATCTGGACGGCCGGCCCTTGCCCGCGCTGTCGCGGGCGGAGGTCGCGCGGGCGATGGCCTATGTGCCGCAGGCGCAGCATCTGGAGTTCGCCTACACTGTGCTCGACGTGGTGCTGATGGGCCGCACGGCGCATCTCGGTCCCTTCGCCGGTCCGCGTCCGGCGGATCACGTGCGCGCGCATGCCGCCCTCGCCAGCCTCGGCATCGACGATCTCGCCACCGCCGACGTCAACCGCATCTCGGGCGGCCAGCGCCAGCTCTGCCTGATCGCGCGGGCGCTGGCGCAGGATGCGCCGCTGCTGGTGATGGACGAGCCGACCGCCAGCCTCGATCTCGGCAACCGCCTGCTGGTGCTGGATCGCGTGCGCACGCTGCGCGATGCCGGCTACGGCATCGTCTTCTCGACGCATGATCCCGATCAGGCGCGCGAGCTCGGCAACCACGTCGCGGTCATCGCCGACGGCCGGCTCGCCGCCCATGGCCGCCCTGACGAGACGCTCACGGCGGCCATGTTGAGCGCCGTGTACGGTGTGTCCGTCGCCATCGAACGCACCGAGAGCGGCCGGCATGTCGTCGTGTCGACGCACTGTACACGCCCCTCCGCACAGTAGGGACATTCTCCGGCTTGGTTGCCTCGTCCGGACTCGTTATATTCAGACAGATATAGCGAGAGGAGAGCACCATGGCGGTGATGGAAAAGAGCCCGGTCGCGCGGCCGGCCTTTCTCGACGGCAGGACCAAGCTGATGCTGATCGACGGGCGCTGGGTACCCGCCGGGTCGGGCAAGACCTTCGAGAGTCGCAACCCCGCGACCGGCGAATTGCTGGCCGTCGTCGCGGAGGGCGATCGCGAGGACATCAACCGTGCCGTCGAGGCGGCGCGCAAGGCCTTTACCGGCCCGTGGGCGAAATGGACGCCGGCGGAACGGCAGATGCTGCTGCTGCGCCTGGCCGAGCTGGTCGAGAAGAACATCGAGGAGCTGGCGCTGCTCGACACGCTCGACATGGGCGCGCCGATCAGCCGCACGCGCAACAACCGCCAGCGCGCCCTGGGCATGCTGCGCTACTACGCCGGCCAGGCCACGGCGTTGCACGGTGAGACGATCGAGAACTCGCTGCCCGGCGAGATCTTCTCCTATACCCTGAAGGAGCCGGTCGGCGTCGTCGGCGCGATCATTCCGTGGAACGGGCCGCTGACCGCGACGATCTGGAAGATCGGCCCGGCGCTGGCGACCGGCTGCACCGTGGTGCTGAAGCCTGCGGAAGAGGCACCGCTCACGCCACTGCGTCTGGGCGAGCTCTGCCTCGAGGCGGGCGTGCCGCCGGGAGTCGTCAACATCGTGCCGGGCTACGGCGAGACCGCCGGCGCGGCGCTCGCCAACCACATGGATGTCGACAAGGTCGCCTTCACCGGCTCGCACCTCACCGGCCAGAAGATCGTGCATTCCTCGGCCGCGAACCTCAAGCGCGTGTCGCTCGAGCTGGGCGGCAAGTCGCCGGACATCGTCTTCGCCGACGCCGATCTCGACTCGGCGGTGCCCGGCGCCGGCATGGCGGTGTTCGCCAATTCCGGCCAGATCTGCAGCGCCGGCACGCGGCTCTTCGTCGAGAAGAAGGTTTATGAGGAGTTCACCGCCAGGGTCGCGGCCTTCGCCAAGACGCTGAAGGTCGGCAACGGCATCGATCCGCAGACGCAGGTCGGCCCGCTGGTCTCGTCCGAGCAGCTCGACCGCGTGACGACCTATCTCGGCATCGGCCGGCAGGAGGGCGCCACCAGCCTGTCGGGCGGCCAGCAGCTCACCGACGGCGACTACGGCAAGGGCTATTTCGTGCCGCCGACCGTGTTCGCCAACGTGCGCGACGACATGCGCATCGCGCAGGAGGAGATCTTCGGGCCGGTGATCTCGGCGATCCCGTTCACCGACATCGAGGAAGTGATCCAGCGCGGCAACAACACGAACTTCGGTCTGGGCAGCGGCGTGTGGACGCGCGACGTCAGCAAGGCGCACAAGCTCGCCAGGGCGCTGCGCGCCGGCTCGGTGTGGATCAACTGCTACCAGGCGATGGACCCCGCGGTGCCGTTCGGCGGCTACAAGATGAGCGGCTACGGCCGCGAGAGCGGCAAGCAGCACCTCGAGGAATACCTCAACGTCAAGGCGGTCTGGATCAAGACCGGCTGATAGACTTGTCCTCACGCTGAGGAGGGCGCGTCGCCATGCAGTCCATTCGCTTCGGTCGCACCGGCCTGCGCGTCTCGCGGCTGTGCCTGGGCACCATGACCTTCGGCCTGCAATGCGACGCGCCGCAGAGCAACGCCATCCTCGATGCCGCCGCCGAAGGCGGCATCGATTTCCTCGACACCGCCGACGTCTACCCGCTGGGCGGCGACCGCACGACGGCCGGCCGCACCGAGGAGTTCGTCGGCGCCTGGCTCAAGGGCAAGCGACACCGGTTCGTCGTCGCCACCAAGTGCGTCGGCCAGATGGGTCCGAAGCCCTGGGACATGGGCATGTCGCGCAAGCACGTTCTCGATGCGATCGACGGCTCGCTGCGCCGCCTGGGCACCGACTATGTCGATCTCTACCAGCTGCACGGCTACGATCAGCACACGCCGCTCGACGAGGCGCTGGAGGCGCTCGATGCCGTCGTGAAGTCGGGCAAGGCGCGCTATGTCGGCGTGTCGAACTGGCCGGCTTACAAGGTGGCCCGCGGCCTGGGCCGCAGCGAGCTCAAGAACCTCTGCCGCATCGACTCGGTGCAGCCGCGCTACAACCTGCTGTTCCGCAGCTTCGAGCGCGACCTGCTGCCGCTCTGTGCCGAGGAAGGCGTCGCGGTGATCCCCTACAACCCGCTGGCCGGCGGCCTGCTGACCGGCAAGCACGATCCCAAGGGGCGGCCGGAGCAGGGCAGCCGCTTCACCCTGGGCAACGCCGCGCAGCGCTACCAGGAGCGCTACTGGCACGAAGCGGAATTCGAGACCGTCGAGGCGCTGCGCCGGATCGCGGTCGAGGCGGGCCTGAGCATGGCGACCCTGGCGATGCGCTGGGTGCTGTCCAACCCGGCGATCACCGCGCCGATCGTCGGCGCCAGCCGCCCCTCCCAGCTCGCCGACAGCATCGAGGCGGCGAAACAGGGACCATTGCCTGCCGATTTGAAAGCGAAGCTCGACGCGCTCACGAAGCAATGGCGCGCGATCGACGCCGACCGCTGAGCAATCCGCACATTAAAAGCGTCCCGATTCCGCAGGGCACAGTTCACGCGGCACCGACTTTGCGTCTAGAGAGGGTCGCGCCGTTATATCCCGGGGATCACAATGCCGCCGAAGACAGCCGAAGCCACCGCCGCGAGCTTCGCCATGACCGACCGCAATCGCGTGCGGCGGCTGCACGAGCGCGGCACCTACGATCGGGACGCGGTGTTCGCGATCCTCGACGCGGCGATGATCTGCCACATCGCCTACGTGATCGGCGGCCAGCCGTTCTGCACGCCGACGGCGTTCTGGCGCGAAGGCGAGCACCTCTACTGGCACGGCTCGGCAGCCAGCCGCATGCTGCGGGCGCAGGGTGGGGGCCTGCCGGTGTGCCTCACCGTCACCCATATCGACAGCCTCGTGCTGGCGCGCTGCGGCTTCAACCACTCGGTCGACTATCGCTCGGCGATGTGCTTCGGCACGGCGCACATCATCGACGATCCCGGGCACAAGGCGAAGCTGCTCGACAACATGATCAACCGATTTTATCCGGAGCGCGCCGCCACGCTGCGGCCAAGCACGGTGCAGGAGCTGAAGGCGACGTCAGTGATCGGCATGGAAATCGAGGAAGCGGTCGGCAAGGTTCGCAAGAAGGGCGTCGCCGACGAGGAGGAGGACTACGCGCTGCCGATCTACGCCGCGCGCTTCCCGGTCCGCCAGGTCGTGGGTGAGGTGGAACCTTGCGTTCGCATGCCGCAGGGCGTCGCACGGCCCGAAGGGCTGGGCGGCTTGCGGCCCGGCCGGGCACTCGACGAGGCGATGCGCGAAGCCTACGGCAAATCGGGGCTCTAGCCGCTAGGGCCGGATCGATATAACGGCGTGGTTGACCTCGGCGACGATCTTCTGTCACGATCCGTTATATCTAACCGTATATATCGACTGAGGATCGTCGCCGATGACCGTGGTATCCCGTCTCGACCTGCTGGCGCTGCGCCTGAAGGGCGGCGGCCGCGGGCCCGTGCCGGTGATGCCGAATTTCGGCGTCGTGCCGAGCCCGGTCAAACCCAGCCGGCAGGAAGCGGCGCTGTCGGCACCCTGCCGCACCAGGATCTGGGAATTGTCGAACCACCTGCATTGCTCGATCGTCGGCACCTGCCTGTCGACGGCCGAGCTGCGGCAGATCGTCGACAAGGCCGGATTCTCCATCGCCGGCGCCTCGGAACACGATCTGCACGGCCGCGGCGTGCAGATCGCGAGCCAGCCGGAAGGCGGCGCCAAGCTGCTGCACAAGGCGCTCGACAAGCGCCATCGCGTGACGATCGCGCAGTTCGACAAGGCGAAAGCGGTCGACGAGGTGCGTGCGCTGTGGCGCGACGCGGTCGGGCGCGGCGACATTCCCGGCGCCTATTGGGCAACGCTGACCCACGCCGCTGCGACCTCCGAGCTGATTCGGGAGGTGTTCGGCGAAGTCCACATGCTTTCGCACCTCGTGGGTGCCGCCAATCGCGCCGACATCAGGCGGCTGAGCGAGCTGGAGGCGCGCAACGCCGAGCTGCACGAGACGCTGCGGCGCCAGCAGGCGCAGTTGCGCGAGGGCTTCACGACGCGCGACGCGCAGATCCGGGAGCTCAATACGCTGCTGTCGAGAGGGCTCGCGCAGGGTGCCGCGCATGATGATCATGAAATGGAGTCGCAGAAGGCGGCCCTGACGCGGGTGGTGCGCGACCTCGATCGGCGCCTGACGCAGGAGCAGGGCCGCCGCGCCGGTGCCGAGAAGCGTGTCGCCGATCTGGCCGGGGAGCTGCGGCTGGAGCGCGAGGCGCGGGTCGCAGCGGAGCGCCGGGAAGCGGCGTTGCACGAGGAGATCGAAGCCGTCGAGGCCAGCCTCGCCGCCGCGACGGCGACGGCGGACGAGGAGGCACGGCCGGCGCCTGTTTCGCTGGGTGGTCTGACGGTGCTGTATGTTGGCGGCCGCCCGGCGCAGCTCGTGCAGCTCAAGGCCCTGGGCGAGCGCCGTGGCGCCACGATCCTGCATCATGACGGCGGCATCGAGGAGCGCGGCGGCCTGCTCGCCGGTCTGGTCAGCCGGGCCGACATCGTCATGTTCCCCGTCGACTGCGTGAGCCACGAGGCGGTGCTGGTCGTGAAGCGGCTGTGCCGCAACGCCGCCAAGCCCTATGTCGCGCTGCGCAGCGCCAGCCTCAGCGCCTTCGGCGCCGCGCTCCATCGCCTGTCGCCGCCGCCATAGCGCGCCGACCCTTGGCGCCCGGCCTGCGCCATGGTCTAGTCGCGACATGGCCAAGCTCAATGTCCGCATCGAATTCGGCGGCGAGGACGCCGTCGGTCCCGGCAAGATCCGCCTGCTCGAGCTGATCGAGTCGAGCGGCTCGATCGCCGCGGCGGGACGCGACATGGGCATGTCGTATCGTCGCGCCTGGCTGCTGATCGACGAGGTCAATCGCTGCTTCCGCAAGCCGGTGGTCGAGAAGCGAACCGGCGGCAGCCATGGCGGTGGCGCGGCGCTGACGCCCTTTGGTCAGGCACTGGTCACACACTATCGTGCAATCGAAACCAAGGCCGCCTCGGCCGCCGCGCCACATCTGCGCGCCCTTCACCGCGAGCTGCGCGCCGACAGGTCCTGACCGCCTTATATCGGCCTCTCTCTCGCGAAAACGTGTAGTGCCGCAGGGCACAGCCGCTGGCAACCCGGCGGTGCTAACGATGCAGCATTGGCGCCGTCGCCAGGAGAGTTGTACATGTCCGAACGCCCACGCCTGCTTGCGTTGAGCACGGCCGTTCCGCCTTACGTGCTCGATCAGCGGGCGGTCTGCTCGCGAGTCTCTCGCCTGCTGGGCGGTCGCCTCGATCTCGAGAAGCTGCTGCCGGTGTTCGGCAACGCCGGCATCGAGCGCCGGTACTCCTGCGTGCCGATCGAATGGTACGAAGAGGTGCATGGCTGGCAGGAGCGCACCCAGCTGTTCATCGACAACGCCGTGGCGCTGCTGGAGCGCATCACGCTCGATTGCCTCGACGAGGCCGGGCTGCAGCGCGAGGACATCGACGCCATCGTCGTCGCCTCGACCACCGGCATCGCCACGCCCAGCCTCGACGCGCTGCTGGTCGAGCGCATGGGCCTGCGCCGCGACATCCGCCGCCTGCCGATCTTCGGCCTGGGCTGCGCCGGCGGCGTCACCGGGCTGGCGCGCGCCGTCGATCTCGCCAAGGCGACGCCCGGCTCGCGCGTGCTGTTCCTGGTGGTCGAGCTGTGCGCCCTGACGTTCCGCCGCGACGATTTCGACCGCAGCAACATCATCGCCGCCGCGCTGTTCGGCGACGGTGCGGCCGGCGTCATCATCTCGAGCGAGGGCGACGGCCCGGCCTTCGGTCCGTCGGGCGAACACACCTGGCCGGGGTCGCTGGACGTCATGGGCTGGGATGTGCGCGACGACGGGCTGAAGGCGATCTTCGCGCAGTCCATTCCCAATGTGGTCGAACGCGAGATGCGGGTCGTGCTCGACGCCTATCTCGCGCGCAACGATCGCTGCCTGTCGTCGGTCGACGCCTTCGCCTGCCATCCCGGCGGCGCCAAGGTGCTCGACGCGCTGGAGGACTCCTTCGAGCTGCAGCGCGGCACGCTGGCGGACAGCCGCGCCACCTTGCGCGACTACGGCAACATGTCGGCGGCCACGGCGCTCTTCGTCCTGCAGCGCATGAAGGCGCGGCTCGCCACGCAGAACACATTGCTGAGCTCGCTGGGGCCGGGCTTCTCCGCCACCTTCCTGATGCTCGAAGGACGATGATCGCCGCGCTCGTCATCATCGGCCTGATGGCGTTGCAGCGGTTGGCCGAAGTGATCTACTCCAGGCACACCACGCGCGCCTTGCTGGCAAGGGGCGCGGTCGAGGTAGGACAAGCGCAATATCCGCTGTTCGTGCTGCTGCACACCGCCTGGCTGGTGGCGATCGTTGTGCTGCTGCCGCCGGCGCCACCGATCCACTGGCCGGGCGTGGCGGCGCTTGTCGCCCTGCAGGGCTTGCGGCTGTGGGTGATCGTCACGCTGGGGCAATATTGGACGACACGTATCGTTACACTGCCCGGCGCGCCGTTGGTGCAGAGTGGCCCGTATCGCCTGCTGCGCCATCCCAACTACGCCGTGGTGGCGGTCGAGATCGCGGTTCTGCCGTTGGTGTTCGGAGAAGTCGGCGTTGCCGTCGTCTTTTCCGGTCTCAACGCGGCGCTGCTGTGGTGGCGCATCCGGGTCGAGGACCAGGCGCTGCAGGCGCGACGGGAGTTGGCGGGTGGTTGAAGCGTCGGTGCGTATAGGTGTGCGGACATGGATCGGCTTTCTCGCGATGTGCGTCGCCATGTTCATGGCGATCCTCGACATCCAGATCGTCGCCAGCTCGCTCACCGCCATCGGCTCGGCGCTGCACATCGCGCATGACGACCTGAGCTGGGTGCAGACCGCCTATCTCGTGGCCGAGGTGATCGCGATCCCGCTCTCGGGTTGGCTGACACGCACCTTTGGCCTGCGCTGGCTGATGGCCGGCGCCACGCTGGGCTTCTGCGTCAGCAGCGCGGGCTGTGCGCTGGCCGACAGCTTCACCGCGCTGATCGCCCTGCGCACCGTGCAGGGCGTGTTCGGCGGCCTGCTGATCCCCGGCGTGTTCACCGCCGGCTTCGTGCTGTTCCCGCCGTCGCATCACACCAGGGTCGCGGCGATCGCCGGCAGCTTCGCCATGGTCGCGCCGACCATCGGCCCGGCGCTCGGCGGCTGGCTGACCGAGACGGCGTCGTGGCAATGGATGTTCCTGATCAATCTGCCGCCCGGCCTGATCGTGGTGGCGATGGTGACGCTGCTGGTGCGCGGCATGCGTCCGGACTGGTCGACCCTGTGGCGCATCAGCCTCTCGACCGTGCTCTGCGCGACCATCTTCCTCGGCGGGCTGGAGCTGCTGCTGAAGACCGGGCCACGCAACGACTGGCGCGGCCCGATGGTGGTCGCGCTCTACGTGCTGTGCCCGCTCGCCGCGGCGATCAGCCTGTGGCTCTGCCTGACGCGCGCGTATCCCTTCGTCGACCTGCGCCGTTTCCGCGACCGCGGCTTTTCGCTGGGCTGCGGCCTGAACTTCGTGCTCGGCATCGGCCTGTACGGCGCGACCTACCTGCTGGCGGTGTTCCTCGGCCTGGTGCGCGAGATGGGGCCGCTGGAGATCGGCGCCACCATGGCGGTGACCGGCGCCGCCCAGCTGCTGGTGGCGCCGCTGGCGGCGTTCATCGAACCGCGCCTGGATCCGCGCGTGCTCACCACGGTCGGCTTCGTGCTGTTCGCCGCCGGCCTGATCGCCAACGGCTTTGCCACGCCGCGCGCCGGCTTCGACGACCTGTTCTGGCCGCAGGTGCTGCGCGGCGCCAGCATGCTGTTGTGCCTGCTGCCGGTGACGCGGATGGCGCTCGACGGCTGGAGCGATGCCGATTCGGCGGAGGCCAGCGGCGTGTTCAACGTGATGCGCGTGCTGGGCGGTGCCATCGGCATCGCGCTGATCGACACCATCCTCGAGCAGCGCACGGCGGGTCACGTCACCCGCCTGGTCGAACGCCTGCTGGCCGGTGATCGCGAGACGGCGCGTTTCGTCGGCCTGCCGCTGGAACGCTTCACCGGCGCGCCGATGGAAAGCGTCGATGCCGCGACGCAGGAGACGATCCGCCCGCTGGTCGAGCGCGCCGCGCTGACGCTGTCGTTCAACGAGGCCTGGCTGGCGGTGGGTATCGCCTTCGTGGCGGCGATGCTGATGGTGCCGTTCGTGCCGCGGCGGCGCCGCGTGCGCTCTAGCGTCCGCGCCACGGCCTGACGATCAGCGCGCCGAGATTGGCGCTGCCGAACAGGACGATGGCCATCGCCACCGCCCAGAACAGGCCGTCCTGGCCGAGCTTCAGCACGTGCACCGCAAGCCAGCCGCCGCCTGCCGCCACGGCCAGGCGCATGAAGGCGATGGCCAGCGGCACGCCCTGCCGGCCGGCGCCCTGCGAGGCGAAGTTCAGCGCCATGCCCAGGCCGAAGAAGGCATAGAACGGCGCCGCGCGGGTCAGGTAGGTCACGCCGGTCTGCTGGACCAGCGGATCGGCGCTGAAGATCGACATCCAGCCGTGCGGGAAGATCGCCACCAGCGTGCCGACCGTGCCGGTCAAGGCCGCGGCCATGAGCGAGCCGATGATGGCGACGCGTACCGCGCGTTCCCACTGGCCGGCGCCGGCGGCGATGCCGACCAGCGTCGTGAGCGCCGCGCCGATGCCGAAGGCCAGCGGCACCAGCATGAACTCCAGCCGCGAGCCTACGCCGTAGCCGGCCAGCGCCGCGACGCCGAAGCCGGCCACCAGCAGGGTGACCAGGATGGTGGTGAGGTTGGCGGTGATCGCCGAGATCGAGGAGATCAGGCCGACACGCAGGATCGGCCCGAACAACCGGCCCCGCAGCGAAATGCCATGCAATGTTATCGTCAGGCCGGCGGCGCCGCGACGCAGGGCCAGCGCCATCAGGCCGGCGGCCAGCGTCGCGGTGCAGATCGCCGAGATTGCGGCGCCGGCGATGCCCAGGCCACCCCAGCCGCCGACGCCCAGCGCCAGCACGTAGGTCAGCGGGATCTGCAGCAGCGAGCTGATCAGCATCGCCTTGCCCGGCAGCGCGGCGTTGCCCGCGCCGCGGAAGATCGCCGACAGCGCGAACATCGCCCAATGGGCCGCGGCGCCGGCGAAGATCGTGTCGGAATAGGTCAGCGCATAGCCCAGCACACGAGCGGGATCGCTGCCGCCGCTGGCGCCCGCGCCGCTGCGCAGGCTGCCCAGCAGGCGATAGATGTCGGCGCCGAAGATGCGCATGCCGATGGTAAACAATAGCGCGAAGCCCAGCGCGACCAGCAGCGCATGCACGACCAGGGCGCGAACATCGGCGCCGCGGCCGCCGCCCGCCGCGCCCGCGATCGCCGAGGCGATGCCGCCGCCGATGCCGCCGGCCGCCATCATGGTCATCAGCATGAACAGCGGGAAGACCAGCGCGAAGCCGGCCAGCGCTTCGGTGCCGAGCTGGCCGATCACCCAGGTCTCGGCGATGCTGACGCCCGATTGCGCGATCATCACGGCGGTGGTCGGCAGCGCCAGCCGCACGATCGTCGGCACCGGCGCCGCCGCCAGCAGCGGATGCGGCTTGGGCGGCGCGAGCGGTTCGCGCAGGACGGGGGCGGAATCGGGCATGCGGACACTCGGCAGCTGCTGGATGTGTGTATATGCACGAATCCGCGGCGAACGCCACACGCGTTCCGCTCATGCTAGGGTGAGCCTGAACATGAGGACAGGAACATGACGGAGCGCGACGAAGACAAATCGAGGCCGATGGCCACCGGCACCAAGCAGCTCGAGACCGACCGCGCCATCGTCTGGGAGTGGCGCATGCCGCCGGGCGCGCGCACCGGCTGGCATCGGCATGGCCATGACTACATCGTCGTGCCGCTGGTCACCGGCAAGCTCGGCGTCTGGACCGGCACGCAGTATGTCGAGTCCGACATGAAGGCCGGTGTGTCGTACTCGCGCGCCGTCGGCGTCGAGCACGACGTGATCAATCCCAATGCTTACGAATACGCCTTCATCGAGATCGAGCTGAAGCCCTAGCCGCGCCGTACGCGGGCGATGCCGGAGGACATCGCCTGCTGCAGCAGGGCGACGTCGGTAGCGATCGAGATGAAATCGTAGCCGCGCCTGACGAAGGTCGCGGCCTCATCGGCGTCGCGTGCCAAGCGGCCGGCGGACTTGCCGTGCTTGCGGCAGGCGGCGATGGTGGCGCCTTCGTGCGCCTGGAAGCGCTGGTCGTCGAAGGCGCCGGGCATGCCCATGGCGACCGACAGGTCGTTGTGTCCGACCCACAGCACGTCGACGCCATCCATCGCCGCCATCTGGTCGGCGCATTCGGCGCCGGCCGGATCCTCGATCTGCAGCATGACGATGGTGCGCTCGTTCTGGGCGGCGAAGCGCTCGGCCAGCGACGCGCCGCTCATGCTGTAGCGCTCCATCGCCAGGCCCAGCGCCACGCCGCGCTTGCCCTGCGGGAAGTATTTCACCGCGTCGAGAACCGCGCGGGCCTGCTCGACCGAGGAGACCATCGGCACCATCACGCCGTCGGCGCCGATATCCATGATGCGTGCGATATGGTCGTAGGCCTTGGACGGCGCGCGCACGATCACCGGCAGGTCGCCGGCATGCGCATACTTGATGGCGGCGCGCACGGTATCGAAACCGAAACCGCTGTGCTCCATGTCGATCACGACGAATTCGGCGCCGGCGGCGCTGAGCACCTGGCCGATGGCCGGCACTGCGAACTCGAAGACGAAGGTGCCGATCTTGGGCGCTGTCGTGCCGATTGCCGCCCGTAAACCCGTCCTGGCCATTGCGTTTCCCCTCTTGTGCCGGTGGACGCTAATCGGTCCGGCGGCCTGCCAAAAGAACACTATTAAAATGTTCAATAGGATCGTTATGCATCCTTGTTAGGTAAATTATTTTGAATTGGCCCCGTCGGAGGGGCCAATTGAGGGGCGTCGGCTTTTCGCCGGGAGAGCGCCCTTTGGACCATCTGCCGATCTTCATGGCCCTGCACGGCAGGACGGCCCTGGTCGTCGGTAGCACCTCGGCTGCGGACCAGCGCGCCGGTCTGCTCGCCAGGGCCGGCGCCTCGGTCCGGCGGGTGGCTGCCGATTCCGTGACGGCGGCGGATATGGCCGGCGCGGCGCTGGCCTTCGTCGCCTCGGGCAACCCGGATCTCGACCGTCTGGTCGCCGGCTGGGCGCGGGCGGCCAGGGTGCCGGTGAACGTCGTCGACCGGCCCGATCTCTGCGACTTCATCATGCCCGCGATCGTCGACCGCGACGGCGTCGTGGTGGCGATCTCGACCGGCGGCGCGTCGCCGACCCTGGCGCGGCTGCTGCGCGAGCGGGTCGAGGCGGCGCTGCCGGCCCGTATCGGCGCGCTGGCGAAGTTTGCCGCGCGCTTCCGCGGCGCAGCGAAGAGCGTCGGCAATCGCCTGCGCTTCTGGGAGCGCACCCTCGATGGCCCGATCGGCGAGATGGTGCTGGCCGGCCGCGAGGCCGAGGCCGAGATCGCCATGCGCGAAAGCCTGGCGCGCGGCGACGACGGGCAGGGCGTGGTGCATATCGTGGGAGCCGGCCCCGGCGATCCGGAGCTGCTGACCCTGCGCGCGCTGCGCCTGCTGCAGCGTGCCGACGTGATCCTGCACGACGACCTCGTCGCGCCGGCGATCCTTGACTACGCGCGCCGTGACGCCGAGCTGGTGCCGGTGGGCAAGCGCAAGGGCCGCCACAGCCACAAGCAGGACGAGATCAATGCGCTGATCGTCGAGCACGCCCGCGCCGGCAAGCGCGTGGTGCGGCTGAAGGGCGGCGATCCCTTCGTCTTCGGCCGCGGCGGCGAGGAGCTCGAGCACGTGCGCGAAGCCGGTATCGAGGCTTTCGTCGTGCCGGGCATCACCGCGGCGCTGGGTTGCGCGGCGGCGACCGGCATTCCGCTGACGCACCGTGACCTCGCGCAATCCGTGACCTTCGTCACCGCGCATGGCCGTGACGGCGAGCCCGACATCGACTGGCGGGCCGCGGCGCGGCCGGGCCAGACCACCGTAATCTACATGGGCCTCACCCAGGCCCCGCGCGTGCGCGATCGCCTGCTGGCGGCGGGAACCCCACTCTCCCTGCCTGTCGCCATCGTCGATCGCGGCACGCGCCCCGATCAGCGCGTCTCCATCGGCACCGTCGGCGCGCTGCCCGCGCTGGCGGCGCAGCACGCCGGCGGCGGACCCGCCCTCATCATCATCGGCGAGGTCGCCGCGCTGGGAAGCGCCGGCCTGCCCGCCCTTCTCTCGGAGGCTTCGTGATGGCCAAGGCTGCCAAGTCCACCCTGCAGATCGCCACCGCCAACCGTCTGCGCGACGGCGCCGTGGTCTTCCTCGCCGCCGACAACACGTGGTCGACGTCGCTCGCCGACGCGCAGGTCTCGCGCACGGCGGCCGATGCCGAGCGCCTGGTGGCGATCGCCAACCGTGATGCGGCAACAGTGATCGTCGGCCCGATGCTGATCGCCGTCACCGTCGACGACGGCGTGATCGAACCGGTCGATCTGCGCGAGCGCATCCGCGCCAACGGTCTCACCATCGAGACCATCGCGGCCGACGCCGTGCGCTACCTCTGAGCGGTCCATGTACACCTACGACGAGCACGACCGCACCTTCGTCGCCGAACGCGTCGCGCAGTTCCGCGACCAGGTGGATCGCCGCCTTGCCGGCGAGCTCACCGAGGAGCAGTTCAAGCCGCTGCGCCTGACCAACGGCCTGTACCTGCAGCTGCATGCCTACATGCTGCGCGTGGCGATCCCCTACGGCACCTTGTCGTCGAAGCAGATGCGCATGCTGGCGCATATCGCGCGGCGCTACGATCGCGGCTACGGCCATTTCACCACGCGCCAGAACATCCAGTTCAACTGGATCAAGCTGCAGGACGCGCCCGACGCGCTGGCCGACCTCGCCTCGGTCGAGATGCACGCGCTGCAGACCAGCGGCAACTGCATCCGCAACACCACCGCCGATCAGTGGGCCGGCGTCGCGGTCGACGAGATCGAGGATCCGCGGGTGTGGTGCGAGATCGTCCGCCAGTGGTCGAGCCTGCACCCCGAATTCACCTTCCTGCCGCGCAAGTTCAAGATCGCGGTCACCGGCTCGCCGCACGATCGCGCCGCGGTGCGCGTGCACGACATCGGCCTGCGCCTGCACCGCAACGAGGCGGGCGAGGTCGGCTTCGAGGTGATCGTCGGCGGCGGTCTCGGTCGCACGCCGATGATCGGCAAGACGATCCGCGAGTTCCTGCCCAAGCAGCATCTGCTGTCGTATCTCGAGGCGGTGCTGCGCGCCTACAACCTCGCCGGCCGGCGCGACAACCTCTACAAGGCGCGAATCAAGATCCTGGTGCACGAGATCGGCACCGAGGAGATGCGCCGGCGCGTCGAGGCCGAGTGGGAAGCGATCCGCGACGGCGCGCTCGAATTGCCGCCGGAGACGATCGCCGCCATCGCACGCCACTTCGCGCTGCCGGCGTATGAGCCGCAGCCCACCGTCGATCTCGCGGTCGAGCGGTTGCGTCTGGAGAACGCCGCCTTCGCGCGTTGGCTGAAGACCAACGTCGCGCCGCATCGCGAGCCGGGCTACGCCATCGTCAACCTGTCGCTGAAGCCCGAGGGCGCGCCGCCGGGCGACGCCAGCGCGGCGCAGATGGAGGCGGTCGCCGACCTCGC
>CAYNOF010001259.1:0-3345 GCA_964398335.1 uncultured Rhizobiaceae bacterium | reverse complement strand
CCGTGCGGTCCGTGCTCGGAAATTTTCTACGACCACGGCGAGGGTATCTGGGGCGGCCCGCCCGGCTCGCCGGAGGCCGACGGCGACCGCTTCATCGAGATCTGGAATCTCGTGTTCATGCAGTTCGAGCAGTTGCCGGGTGGCAAGCGCCTCGACCTGCCGAAACCCTCGATCGACACCGGCATGGGGCTCGAGCGCATCGCCGCCGTCATGCAGGGCGTGCACGACAATTACGACATCGACCTGTTCGTCGCGCTGATCCGTGCGGTCGCCGAACTCACGGGCGTCGCGGCGGACGGGCCGCAGAAGGCCTCGCACCGCGTCATCGCCGACCATCTGCGCGCCTCCTCGTTCCTGATCGCGGACGGCGTGCTGCCATCGAACGAGGGCCGCGGCTACGTGCTCCGCCGCATCATGCGCCGCGCGATGCGGCATGCCGAGCTGCTCGGCGCGAAGGAGCCGATGATCTACAGGATCGTGCCCGAGCTGGTGAAGCAGATGGGCGACGCCTACCCCGAGCTGGTGCGCGCGCAGCCGCTGATCACCGAGACGCTGCGCCTCGAGGAAAGCCGCTTCAAGCAGACCCTGGGTACCGGCCTGCGCCTGCTCGAGGAAGAGACCTTGGGCCTGTCCAGGGGCGGGGTGCTGCGCGGCGACGTTGCCTTCAAGCTCTACGACACCTATGGCTTCCCGCTCGACCTGACGCAGGACGTGCTGCGCGCGCGCGAGATCGCCGTCGACACCGCGGGCTTCGACAAGGCGATGGAGGAGCAGAAGGCCAAGGCGCGCGCCGCCTGGGCGGGCTCGGGCGAGGCGGCCAACGAGGCGGTGTGGTTCGACATCCGCGAGAAGGTCGGCGCCACGGAGTTCCTCGGCTACGAGGTCGAGCAGGCCGAGGGCAAGGTCCTCGCCATCCTTGTCGACGGCAAGGAAGTGGCTTCGCTGGGCGAGGGCCAGACCGGCCAGGTCGTGGTCAACCAGACGCCGTTCTACGGCGAATCGGGCGGCCAGATGGGCGACACCGGCCGCATCGCCACGGCATCGGGCGGTGACATCGCCGTCACCGACACGCAGAAGAAGCTGGGCGACCTGCATGTGCACAGCGTGCTGGTCGAGAAGGGATCGCTGAAGCTCGGCGACGACGTCGTGCTGAATGTCGATGGTCGCCGCCGCTCGGCGCTGCGGGCGCATCATTCCGCCACGCACCTGCTGCACGAGGCGCTGCGCCGGCATCTCGGCGACCACGTCACGCAGAAGGGCTCGCTGGTGGCGCCCGACCGCCTGCGCTTCGATATCAGCCACAGCAAGCCGATCGCCTTCGACGAGCTGCGCACCATCGAGGACGAGGTCAACGCGCGCATCCGGCTCAACACGCCGGTCGAGACGCGGCTGATGACGCCCGACGAGGCGATCGCCGCCGGCGCCATGGCGCTGTTCGGCGAGAAGTACGGCGACGAGGTGCGCGTGCTGTCGATGGGTGGCGAGGGCGAGAAATACTCGGTCGAGCTCTGCGGCGGCACGCATGCCAGGCGCACCGGCGATATCGGCCTGTTCAAGATCGTCGGCGAGGGCGCGGTCGCGGCCGGCGTGCGGCGCATCGAGGCGATGGCCGGCGCCGCGGCGGAAGCGTATGTGCGCGAGCAGGGCGATCAGCTCACCAAGGCGGCCAACGCGCTGCGCGTGCGGCCCGAGGAAGTGGCGCCGCGCCTGATGGCGATGATCGACGCGCAGCGCAAGCTGGAGCGTGATCTCGGCGAGGCGCGCAAGGCGCTGGCGCTGGCCGGCAGCGGCAGCGCGAGCAAGGGTGCGGAGTCCGGACCGAAGGAGGTCGGCGGCGTGAAGCTGATCGCGCGCCGTCTCGACGGCGTGCCGGGCAAGGACCTCAAGGGCATGGCCGACGACTTCAAGAAGCAGGTCGGCTCCGGCGTGGTCGCGCTGGTCGGCGTCGAGGACGGCAAGGCCTCGGCGGTGATCGGCGTCACCGACGATCTCGTCACCAAGCTGTCGGCGGTCGATCTGGTGCGCGCCGCGGTCGCGGCCCTGGGCGGCAAGGGCGGCGGCGGACGGCCCGACATGGCGCAGGGCGGCGGACCCGACGCGGCGCAGGCGGACGCCGCGCTCCAGGCGGTCGAAGCGGCGATCAGCGCCAAGGTGGCGGCGTGACCCGTTCGATCGGCGCGGCGCTGCTCGCCGCCTTCGTTCTCGCCGGCTGCGGCCCCGACTACGTCAAGGAGAACGCCAACGACGAGCAGTACAAGCGCGACATCGGGGCCTGCCGCGTCTTCGTCGACGACATGATGGCCAAGGAGCGCGGCATCAACATGGACCGCGAGGCGACCATCGGCACGACCGAGACGCGCTATGGCCGCGTGCGCCTGCCGCAGCAGATGTCGCAGCGCAGCGATACCCTGCGCAGCGACAAGCTGATGGACCTGTGCATGCAACAGAAAGGCTGGACGTCCAAGCGCAACGACTGGTGGCCGTTCTGATGAAGGCCGTGATTCTGGCGGGCGGTCTCGGAACGCGCATTGCCGAGGAGACCAACACGCGGCCCAAGCCCATGGTCGAGATCGGCGGCCAGCCGATCCTGTGGCACATCATGAAAAGCTACGCGGCCTTCGGCGTCACCGACTTCGTGATCTGCTGCGGCTATCGCGGCTACATGATCAAGGAGTATTTCGCCAACTACCTGCTGCACCGCTCCGACGTCACCGTCGATCTCGCCACTGGCCGCATGGACATCCTGGCGCCGCGCGCCGAGAACTGGCGCGTGACCATGGTCGACACCGGCCTGGCGACCATGACCGGCGGCCGCATCAAGCGCGTGGCGCATCATCTCCAGGACGAGACGTCGTTCTGCATGACCTACGGCGACGGTCTCGCCGATCTCGACATCGGCAAGCTCATCGCCTTCCACCAGGGCCACGGCAAGCTCGCCACCGTCACCGCAGTGCGCTCGCCGGCCCGCTTCGGCGCGCTCAGCCGCGACGGCAGCAAGGTCTCGGGCTTCCTCGAGAAGCACCGCGACGAGGGCGGCTGGATCAATGGCGGCTTCTTCGTGCTCTCGCCGAAGGTCATCGACTACATCAAGGACGACACCACCTCGTGGGAAGTCGAGCCGCTGATGAAGCTCGCCGCCGACGGCCAGCTGCAGGCCTTCGAGCATGGCGGCTTCTGGCAGCCGATGGACACGCTGCGCGAGCGCAACCTGCTGGAGGATCTCTGGCAATCCGGCAAGGCGCCGTGGAAAAGCTGGTCGTGAGCGCAGCGCCGGGTCCCCTGCCGCTCGATGCGTTCTTCCGCGGCAAGCGCGTGCTGCTCACCGGGCACACCGGCTTCAAGGGC
>CAYNOF010001258.1:0-3929 GCA_964398335.1 uncultured Rhizobiaceae bacterium | reverse complement strand
TGGGCAAGGCGGACTGGATCGCGCACGGCCTGCGCGTGCTGGCGCGCGACGGGGCCGGGGCGCTGAAGGTCGGGCCGCTGGCGCAGGGGCTGAAGGTCTCGCGCGGCAGCTTCTACTGGCACTTCCGCGACATCGCCGATTTCCAGGCGCAGCTGCTGCAACGCTGGCAGGAGGGCTCGACCGACCAGGTCATCCGCTCGCTCGACGCGCGCCGCGGCGAGCCCGGCCTGCTGCGCGAGCTGATGCAAAGCGCCTTCACCAGTGGACGCCGGCTCGACCGCGCCATCCGCTCATGGGCCGCCGAGGATCGCGCCGTCGCCGCGATCGTCGCCTCGGTCGACGCCAGGCGCGTGGCGCGCATCGCGGCGCTGCTGGTCGAGGCCGGCGTCGCGGCGGAACACGCCAGCCACCGCGCCGCCTTCCTCTACTGGGCCTATCTCGGGCAGGTCGCGGTCATGGATCGCCGCTACGCCGCCCTGCCCGCCGCCGCGCTGGACCGCATCACCGCGCTGTTCGAGGTGGGCTGACAGGAAGGCTCAAAGACCGAGCCGATAGAAGCGCGACGCGGTGCCGTGGAACAGGTCGGCCTTCTCGCTCGCGCTGGCGCCCTGCGCCAGCCGCTTGCAGGCGTTCCAGAACACGCCGTAGCCGTAGGAGCCCTTGTCGACCGGGAAGTTGCTCTCGAACATCGCGCGGTTGGCGCCGAATGCCTCGATGCAGGTCTCGACATAGGGCCGCCACGCCGCCGCGAGCTGCTCGGAGCTGGGCGGCAAATCGTGCTCGTGGAAATCGAAGCCGAACATCTTCATGCCCATGCCGCCCAGCTTCACGTGCACGTTGGGGCAGGCGGCCAGCGCGCGGATCTTGGCGCGCCAGTCGGCGAAGACCTCGTCGCGCCTGCCCTTGAAGCGGCCCAGGCCGATCGGGCCGCCGACATGGTTGAGCACGATCGGCGTCTGCGGGAAGGCGCGCGCGAGGTCGAGCAGGTCGCCGAGCTGCGGGTGGAACATGAAGGCGTCGAAGCTCAGCCCCAGCGGCGCCAGCTGCGCGAAGCCCTCGCGCACCGTCCTGTCGAGCAGCCAGCCCTGCGGCCGCGTGGCGATGGCGCCCCATTCGCGCTGGTCCGGGTCGCTGGCGGTGATGAAGCGGATGCCGCGGAAGCGGCCGTTGCCCGCCGCGATCATCGCCTCCAGCACCCTGGCGACGCGCGCGCCCAGGGTCAGCTCGCCATGGCCGACGATGCCGGCGCAGGCACGCGTCGCGCCGTAGCCGCCGCTGGCGGCCATCGCCGCGACGCCGTTGGCGAACTCGATCTCGCCCACCGGGCGCAGCTCGACCGGCCCGTCGGCGCGATACATCGACAGCCACTCCAGGTAGACGGTGGCGACGACGTTGTGGCCGCTGCCGGTGTCGCGCAGCAGGTCCGTCAGCAGGTACGTGCCGCTTTCCGGCCGGTCGATCAGGTGATGATGCGGATCGACGATCGGCAGGTCGGGCTCGAGCGCGGCCTCGCGGCGCTTGTCGAGCCAGTCGGGCCGCACGGCCAGGTGCGCGCTGATCGCGCTGGACGATGTTGTCGATGTCATCACGTTCCTCCCTCGCACATCGCCGAGCCTGACCGACGGCGGGCTGGCGCACAACGTCCTAGCTGCTATCGTTCGCCGGACCTCAGGGGGACCATCGCATGACCTTGCCCGTGGCGACTCTCGATCACGTGGTGATCAATGCGCGCGACGACATGGACAGCGCCGCCGATGCCTACCGGCGGCTGGGCTTCACGCTCACCGAGCGCGGCTACCACTCGCTGGGCTCGATGAACCACCTGGCGATGTTCGGCACCGACTATCTCGAGCTGATCGCGATCCCCAAGGGCGCGACGTCGGGGCGGCTCGACCTGCTGGACTACCCATCCGGCCTGAACGGCCTGGTGTTCGGTTCGGAGGACTCGGCCGTGACTTATGCCGCGCTGGCCGGGGCCGGCGTGCCGGTCGACCCGCCGGTCGAGTTCACGCGGCCGGTGACTTACGCCGGCGGCCAGGGCGACGCGCGCTTCCGCACCGTGCGCATGAAGGCCGGCGTCGTGCCCTATGGCCGCGTCTACTACTGCCACCACTTCACGCGCGAGCTGGTGTGGCGCGACGAGTGGCGCCACCACGCCAACGGCACCGTGGCCGTGGCGCGCGCGCTGATCGTCGAGCCCGATCCGGCGAAGGGCGCCAGGCTCTACGCCGACATGTTCGGCCCCGACAACATCCGCGACATCAGGGGCGGCAAGAGCGTGGTGGTCGGCAATTCGCGCTTCGACATCGTCACCGAGGCGACGCTGCGCGCGGAGTTCGGCGATGCCGTGCCCGACGCGCAGGGCCGGCCGGCCTACATGGCGGGCCTCACCTTCCGCACCCTGTCGCTGCGCAAGGCGGCCGATGCGCTGAAGGCCGGCGGCATCGAGTCGGCCGCGGGCGACAACCGCATCGTCGTGCCGGCGCGTCTGGCGGTGAACGCGGTGCTGGAGTTCGTCGAATGACGATGGGCGATCCCGCCATCAAGTGGGACAACCAGGGCGACGCGATCGCGCGCGACGCGCCGCCCGGGACCCTGGCGCTGATCGACGTCGGCGGCAACGGCTCGGAGCGGCGCTACACCTATGGCGACATCAGGCGGCTGAGCGGCGCCATCGCCGCCGGCCTGCTGGCGCGCGGGCTCCAGCGCGGCGAGCGCGTGGCGATCCTGTCGGCCAATCGCGCCGAGTACCTGCTGAGCTTCCTCGGCACCATGCAGGCCGGGCTGGTCTCGGTGCCGGTGAACTGGAAGCTGCCGGCCGAGACCGTCGCCTACATCGTCGGCGATTGCGACGCGCGGCTGGTGATCGGCGATGCGACGCGATTGCCGCTGGCGCCGGACTCGGTGCCGAAGATCGACTTCGACAGCCCCGCCTTCGCCGCGCTGACGGCGCGTCCGCCGATGGCGCCGCCGGCGATGCAGCCGGAGGAACCGGCGCTGTTCCTCTACACCTCGGGCTCGACCGGCAAGCCCAAGGGCGTGGTGCTGTCGCACTACTCGCACCTGTGGGCGATCAGCCGCCGCGTGCGTCGGCCCGGCCCGCTGGGCACGCGCGCGCTGATCGCCGCGCCGCTCTACCACATGAACGGGCTGGCGATGTGCCAGACGACGTTCAGCCACGGCGACACCGTCGTGCTGCTGCCGCAGTTCACCACGACGGGCTACATCGAGGCGGCCGCGACGCACCGCGTGGCCTTCCTGACCTCGGTGCCGACCATGATCGCGATGATGCTGCGCGAGAAGGAACTGCTGGCGCAGAGCGACCTGTCGGCGGTCGAAGCCGTGCGCATGGGCTCCGCGCCGCTCACCCAGGGGCTGATCGACCAGGTGCGCGCCCTCTTCCCCAAGGCGCAGATCAGCAACGGCTACGGCACGACCGAGGCCGGTCCCGTGGTCTTCGGCCCGCATCCCGGCGGCGTGAAGCAGCCCGAGCTGTCGACCGGCTATCCGCACCCCGACGTGAAGCTGCGCCTGGTGCGCGACGGCCAGGTGGTCGACGACGAGGGCGCGCTGGAGATGGCCTGCGGCGCGCTGATGACGCGCTATCACAACCTGCCCGAGGCGACGGCCAGGGCGATGACGCCGGACGGCTACTACCGCACCAGCGACGTCTTCCGCCGCGATGGAGACGGCTTCTTCTTCTTCGTCGGCCGCGCCGACGACATGTTCGTGGTGGGCGGCGAGAATGTCTGGCCCGGCGAGGTGGAGCGGCTCATCGAGCGCCTGCCCGGGGTCCATCAGGCGGTGGTGGTCCCTGTCCCCGACGAGATCAAGGGCGCGCTCCCCTTCGCCTTCGTGGTGCGCCAGCCGGGCGCCAGCCTGGACGCGGCGGCGGTCAAGGCCTTCACCATCGAGAACGGCCCCGTCTT
>CAYNOF010001257.1:0-5926 GCA_964398335.1 uncultured Rhizobiaceae bacterium | reverse complement strand
CGCCCGCGCGCGCGAGCTCTACTATTTCTCCGACATGGTCGACTCCGAGCGCATGGAGCGGCTCGGACTGGCCAACGCCGTGTTCGACGACGACAGGCTGGTCGCCGAGACGATGGCTCTCGCGAAGCGCCTCGCGCACGGCCCGCGCGTCGCGCTGGGCTACATGAAGCGCAACTTCAACGTCGCCGAGGACGGCACCCTGGAGGACGCCTTCGACACCGAGGCCAACGGCCACTCGCGCACCAGCGAGACGGAAGACCACAAGGAAGCCGCCAAGGCCTTCGTCGAGAAGCGGCAGGCGGTGTTCAAGGGGCGCTGAGCGCGTCCTTTCGTGTGGCATGGCGTATGCACAGGAGCGGTGTGTCGAGAAAAGCAGCTGATCGATGACGGAGCGTCCCATGAAGCAGATGGTTCGCCGGGCGGCCTTGGCCCTCGCGCTTTGCCTGGCCGCCGGCGGCGCGCTCGCCCAGAGCCATCTGCGCATCGGGCTGGGCGATGACCCCGACGTGCTCGATCCGTCGCTGTCGCGCACCTACACCGCGCGCATCGTCTTCGCCGCCATCTGCGACAAGCTGTTCGACATCGACGAGAAGCTCAACATCGTGCCGCAGCTGGCGCTGAGCCACGAGACCTCGGCCGACGGCAAGGCGGTCACCATCAAGCTGCGGCCGGGCGTGGTGTTCCATGACGGCGAGGCCTTCGACGCGGCGGCGGCGAAGTACAGTCTCGACCGCCACCTCAACATGAAGGGCTCGTTCCGCCGGCCGGAGCTGTCGCAGGTCGATCATGTCGACATCGTCGATCCGATGACCATCCGGCTGATCCTCAAGGCGCCGTTCTCGCCGCTGCTGGCGCAGCTCACCGATCGCGCCGGCATGATGGTCTCGCCCAAGGCGGCCGAGGCGAGCGGCGATCGCTTCGGGCTGAAGCCGGTCTGTGCCGGGCCCTACCGCTTCGTCGAACGCGTGCAGCAGGACCGCATCGTGGTCGAGAAGTTCGACCGCTACTGGGACAAGGACAAGATCACCATCGGCAAGATCACCTACCTGCCGATCATCGATGCCACCATCCGCCTCGCCAGCTTGCGCTCGGGCGGGCTCGACATGATGGAGCGCATCCTCGCCACCGACCTCAAGACGGTGCGCGACGATCCCAAGCTGAGGCTCAGCAAGGCGGTGTCGCTGGGCTGGTTCGGCCTGCTGGTGAACATGGACAACGGGCCGTCGTCGAACAATCCGCTGGGCAAGGATGCCCGCGTGCGCCGCGCCTTCGATCTCAGCCTCGATCGCGAGGCGATCAACCAGGTCGTGTTCAACGGCGAGTTCGTGCCGGGCAACCAGTGGGTCAGCCCGCAGAACCCGTACTACCAGGCGAAGTACCCGGTGCCCAAGCGCGACGTCGAGAAGGCCAGGGCGCTCTTGAAGGAAGCCGGCGTCACGGGACGCCTGAGCATCGACTTCATGGTCAGCAACACGCCCGATTCGCGCGCTACCGCCGAGATCGTGCAGTCGATGGCGGCCGATGCCGGCTTCGACCTGAAGATCCGCGTCACCGAGGTCGCCACGGCGCTGAAGCAGGCCGAGGACGGCAATTTCCAGCTCTACATGAACAACTGGAGCGGCCGGCCCGACCCCGACGGCAACACCGTGGTCTACCAGACCTGCGGCGCGCCGCAGAACATGGGCCATTACTGCGACAAGCAGATCGATGCCTGGCACCAGGAAGCGCGCGCCGCCACCGATCCCGCCGCGCGCAAGGCGATCTACGAGAAGATCACGGCGAAGTTCCTCGCCGAGGGCTGGATCTTCTACCTCTATCACCCGCAGATCATGATCGTTCACACCGACAAGCTCGAAGGCTACCGGCCGATGCCCGACGGCCTGATCCGCGTGGTGGGTTTGCGGCTGAAGTAGCGCATGCGCATCGCCATCCTGGGCTGGGGCTCGCTGGTCTGGGACCGGCGCGACCTGATGCTGGCCGGGCCGTTCAAGCCCAACGGTCCCAGCCTGCCGGTGGAGTTCAGCCGCGTCTCGCTCGACCGGCGCCTGACGCTGGTCATCGACGAGGACCGCGGCACGCCGTGCACGACCTACGTGGCGCTGAGCGCCCATCTCGACCTCGACGAGGCGATCGACAATCTGCGCCGGCGCGAGAACATGCCGGGCGCCGATGGCATCGGCTTCGTCGACGCGCACGCGCACAGGCGCAGCGACACCGCCTGGGAGCGCCATCCGCGCGCGGTGCTGGCGATCGAGAACTGGGCGCCGCGCTACGGCTACAGCGCGGCGATCTGGACGGCGCTCGCGAGCAATTTCCACGAGCCCGACAAGGGCGGCGGGCCGTTCAGCGTCGAGGCCGCGCTCGCCTACCTCGCGGCGCTGGACGCTGAACAGCGCGCCGGGGCATTGCATTATTTCCGCCACGCGCCGCCGGAAATCCAGTCGCCCCTGCGCGCGGCTGTCGACCAACGCTGGCCGAGCGACTAGCGTAGCATCGCGACGTTATCGCGGAGGACACCATGAGTACCGCCACGCTGGCAGCACGCCGCGACCAGGCGATGGGGACAGGCGCACCGCTGTTCTACAATCAGCCGCTGCACATCGTGCGCGGCGAGGGCGTCTACCTCTACGACGACACCGGCAAGCGCTACGTCGACATGTACAACAACGTGCCCTGCGTCGGGCATGCCAACCCGCATGTCGTCGACGCCATGGTGCGCCAGCAGGCGACGCTCAACGTGCACAGCCGCTACCTGCACGAGGGCATCATCGCCTTCGCCGAGCGCCTGGCGGCGCTGCATCACCCCGGCATCGAAAGCGTGATCTTCACCTGCTCGGGCACCGAGGCCAACGAGATCGCGCTGCGCATCGCGCGCATGGTCACCGGCAAGCGCGGCATCATCTGCACCAACGCCACCTATCACGGCAACAGCGAGGCCGTCGGCGCGCTGACGCGGCTGGCCGCCGAGCGCAACGAGAGCGGCGACGTCGCCGCCATCCCCTTCCCCGAGCGTTTCCGGCCGATCAAGCCCGGCGCCACCGAGGCCGAATTGTGCGAAGCCTATCTCGATCGCCTGCAGGGCGCGATCCGCGCGCTGGAGGCAGACGGCACCGGCTTCGCCGGCCTGATCGTCTGCTCGATCTTCGCCAACGAGGGCCTGCCCGACGTGCCCGCCGGCTTCATGCCGCGCGCCGCGGAGATCGTGCGCAAGGCCGGCGGCATCCTGATCGCCGACGAGGTGCAGGCCGGCTATTGCCGCACCGGCAAATGGTGGGGCTACGAGGTCTCGGGCTTCACGCCCGACATCGCCGTCACCGGCAAGCCGATGGGCAACGGCCTGCCGCTGGCGGCGACGGCGGCGAGCAAGGCGCTGGTCGACACCTTCCGCAGCCGGACGCGCTACTTCAACACCTTCGCCTCGAGCCCGCTGCAGGCGGCAGTGGGCATGGCGGTGCTCGATGTGATCGAGCGCGACGGCCTGCGCGAGAGCGTCGGCACGGTGGGCGCGTGGCTGAAGGGCGAACTGGCCAAGCGCAAGCCGCGCTCGACGGCGATCGGCGACGTGCGCGGCCATGGCCTGTTCATCGGCGTCGAGATGGTGAAGCCCGGCCCGGCGAAGGAACCCGACGAGAAACGCACCGTCGAGGTGGTGAACAAGCTCAAGAACAAGGGCTTCCTCACCAGCAACGCCGGCGCTTTCCGCAACGTCGTGAAGATCCGTCCGCCGCTGGTCTTCACCCAGGCGCACGCCGAGGAATTCCTCAAGGCGTTCGACGAGACGATCGCCACGCTCGATGGATAAGGACGAAGCCCGGCGCATCTTCGAGCCGCCTGCACGGGAAGCGCTGGCCGCGTTCCCCGTCGAGCCCGCGGCGCTCGACCTGGTGGCGGTGGCCGAGAACGTCACCTTCCGGGTCACCGATGCGCGCGACGGCAGGAAGTACGTCTTCCGCCTGCACCGGCCCTGGTACCACACGCACGAGGAGCTGCTCTCCGAGCGTGTCTGGCTGCGGGCACTGGTCGAGGCCGGCATCTCCGTGCCAACGCCGGTGCCGGCGCGCGACGGGCGCGAGTACGTGCAGGTCGCGGTCCCCGGCACCGGCGAGCAGCGCTACGCCGGCATGATCACCTGGACCGAGGGGCGGCTGCTGTCCGAGGCGCTGGCCGAGAACACCGACGCTAGATGGTGCGCGGGCGCGTTCGAGCAGCTCGGCGCGATCACCGCGTCCATGCACAACCAGTCCGCGGCCTGGGACGTGCCGGCGGGCTTCGTCCGCCATCACCTCGATACCGAGGGGCTGATGGGCAACCGGCCATTCTGGGGTCCCTTCTGGGAGCACACCCTGCTGTCGCCAGCGGAGAGCCGTCTGCTGCTCGAGACGCGCGATGGCATCCGCGTGGCGCTGGCGCAATACGGGCGCAATCCCGACACCTACAGCCTGATCCACGCCGACATGCATCCGCGCAACGTGCTGGTGAACGGCAGCGGGTTGACGGTGATCGATTTCGACGACACCGGTTTCGGCTGGCACCTCTACGACATCGCCGTGGCGCTGGTTCATCACCGCGACACGTCGGGCTACGACGCCGTCGAGGCGGCGTTCATGCGCGGCTATCGCCGCCTGCGCGCGCTGTCGGACGCTGATCTCGCCTGGCTGCCGATGTTCCACCTGATGCGCGGCATGGTGCAGATCGGCTGGTACCACCAGCGGCCCGAGCTCGGCGTCTCGCCGAACTTCCACCGCATGAAGGACGACGTCTGTGCCCGCTGCGCGGCGTTCAAGCCGCCGGTGTAGGCAGCGTCGAGCGCAAATCGAACGCTGCGTCGGCAGCCTGTTCCGGCGTGACAGGCGCGCCCGCCGCCAGCAGGCGGCGCGCCAGCATGTGGTCGGCGGGCTTGTTGACCGAGTCGACGCCGACCAGCGCCCCGCCGCGGAAGTGGAACAGCGAGAAGCGGTTCGACGCGATGTCGCCGCGCGTCACGGTGACATCGGGAACACCCGTCAGGCCGACCATCTGCAGCTTGAGGTCGAACTGGTCCGACCAGAACCACGGCACGGCGTCGTAGGGCTTGGGCGCCTGCCCCTCGGCGAGGGTCGCGCCGGCGATCTTCGCCTGGTCGGTGGCGTTCTGCACCGACTCCAGGCGCAGCCCCATCCCCTGCACCGGATTCCACCGGCTGGGATGGCGCGTGCAATCGCCGGCGGCGACGATGTCAGGCACGGCCACGCCGGACGCCGCATCGATGCAGCACGCGAACTCATCGACGCGGATGCCGTCGTCGACCGCGAGCCCCAGCATCGCGGCAAGCTCGGTGTTGGGGCTGACACCGATGCCGACCACCGCGAGATCGGCCGGCAAAGTGTGCGCGCGGCCGCTGACGTCGCTGGCGCGCACGCCCACGAGCACGCCGTGATCGTGGTCGAAGCCGACATCGCGCGCACCGAACAGCAGCTCGACGCCGCGCGCGCGGTGGCCGTCGGCGACGAACTGCGCCAGCGCCGGCGTGGCGGCACGCGCCAGCAGGCGGTCCTGCATCTCGACCACGGTGACGCGCTTGCCGAGCTGGCTGAGCGATGCCGCGGCCTCCAGCCCGATATAGCCGCCGCCGATCACCACGACGGTGTCGGCGCTCGATGCCACATCGCGCAGGCGGTCGGCGTCGGCAAGATCGCGCAGGGTCAGCACCTTGTCGGGCGCGCCGGCCAGGGTGCGCGCACGGGCGCCGGTGGCCAGCGCCAGACGATCCCATTTCAGCACGTCGCCGCCCGACGTCGTGAGCGTGCGGTTGGTACGGTCGGCGGCGACGATCGGCGTCGACAGCAGCAGCTCGACCTTCTCCTGCTCGTAGAAGGCGGGGCCGCGGATCGAGAGCGAGTCGCGCTCGGCCTTGCCCAGCAGATAGGCCTTGCTGAGCGGCGGGCGG
>CAYNOF010001256.1:0-2317 GCA_964398335.1 uncultured Rhizobiaceae bacterium | reverse complement strand
CCAGATCATGGTGACGATCAGGTTGGGCAGGAAGCCGTAGGAGAACTCGTAGGCGACGGCCATGACGAGCGCACCCGAGAGCAGCGCCAGCATCAGCCCGCGCGTGCCGGCCAGGCGCTGCGCGATCCAGCCCACGGCGATGGTCGCCGCCACGGTCACGAGCTGGCGCGCCATGTAGATCGTGCCGATCTCGGCATCGCCCACGCCGCGATCGCGCAGCCACACCGCCCAGTAGCTCAGCGCTGCGCCACCGGCGAAGAAGTAGGCGCCGAAGAAGTAGGCCAGGCGCGCCGGAATCATGCCGGAAGCGCCGGCGGTCCCACGGACATCACTTGAACTCGGCGCGGATCGCGTCGCTGTGCTCGCCCAGCGCCGGCACCTTGCCCAGCGGCCGCACCATCCCGTCGAAGGTCGCGGCGAGCGCCGGCAGCGAGATCTCGCCCTTGTCGGTGCCGATGGTGGTGCGGCGCACCTGCGGATGGCTGCCGAGATCCTTCACCGAGCTCACGCGCGCATAGGCGATCTGCGCCTTCTCCAGCTTGGCGGTGATGCTGTCCCAGGTATGGCGCTTGAAGACCTCGGCGACGATGGCGTTGGTCTCGTCGCGGATCGCGTTGCGCGCCACGCCGGTGGCGAAGCGCGGATCGTCGGGCATGTCGGGCCGATCGAGCACGCCGTTGCACAGCCGGCGCCACTCGTTGTCGTTCTGGATCGAGATCAGCACGGGCACGTCGTCGCCGGTGGGATAGACGCCATACGGCGCGATGAAGGGATGCGTCAGCCCCAGCCGCGGCCAGTCGTAGTTGTTGTACTCCCAGGACATCAGCGGGATCGCCATCCACTCGGCCATGGCCGAGAACAGCGACACCTCGATATGCCGGCCCTTGCCGTCGCGGCCGCGCGCGATCAGCGCCTCGAGCACCGCGGCATGCGCGAACATGCCGGTGCCGATGTCGGTGGCCGAGATGCCGACCCGGCCCGGCGCGTGGTGCGAGCCGGTGATCGAGGCGAGGCCCGACTCGGCCTGCACCAGCAGGTCATAGGCGCGGCGGTCCTTGTACGGCCCGAAATCGCCGTAGCCCGAGATGTCGACGGTGATCAGGCGCGGGTTGAGCTTGCGCATGTCCTCGGCGCCGAAGCCCGCCCGCCTGGCCGCGCCGGGTGCGAGGTTCTGGATCAGCACGTCGGCCTTGCCGATCATGCGGTGCAGCAGCGCCAGATCCTCGGGCTTCTTGAAGTCGAGCGTCACCGACTGCTTGCCGCGGTTGAGGAAGACGAAATAGGCGCTGTCGCCCCTGATATGCGTGTCGTAGCCGCGCGCGAAATCGCCTTCCGGCCGCTCGACCTTGATCACCCGCGCACCCGAATCGGCCAGGCGCGCCGCGCAATAGGGCGCGGCCACCGCCTGCTCCACCGAGATCACCAGAATGCCGTCGAGCGCGCCGGCCATGCCCGTTCCTCTTGTCCTGCTATGCCTGAAGGAGGCGCACCATACATGCTATGCTGCGGCCATGCAGCTTTCGATGGACGAACGCGCCGCGCTGGATGGTCGCGACGGGCCGGCGGCGGCCCTGGCGATGCGCGTGGTGTCGGAAACCGCGCGCATGATGGGCGCCGAGCGGCTGGTGGCCATCGAGTCCGCGCATATCGACGGCTGCCTCTACCACGGCGATTCCGGCACGCTGTTCGCCGAGCGGCTGGTCGAAGACGGCGGCCGCACCGGCGTGCCGGCGACGCTGAACGTCGGCGCGCTCGATCTGCTGCACGCCGGCCGCGTGAAGCTCGACGCGCACAAGGCGGCGATGGCGCGGCGCATGATGGACGCCTATGTCGCGCTCGGCTGCCAGCCGACCTGGACCTGCGCGCCCTACCAGGCGGGCCACCGGCCGCGCACCGGCGCGCATGTCGCCTGGGGCGAAAGCAACGCCGTCGCCTTCTGCAATTCGGTGCTCGGCGCACGCACCGAGCGCTACGGCGACCTGCTCGACATCTGCGCCGCCATCGCCGCGCGCGCGCCGGATTACGGCCTGCACCGCGACGCCAATCGCCGCGCCACGCTGCTGGTCGATTGCAGCGGCCTCGATTCCCGCCTGCTGGCCGAGGACGCGCTCTATCCTGTGTTGGGCGCCTGGCTCGGCCGCGTCGCCGGCGGCCGCGTCGCGGCCTTCAGCGGCCTGCCGCGCGACACGTCGGAGGACCGCCTGAAGGCGCTGGGCGCCGCCGCGGCTTCAAGCGGCGCGATCGGTCTGTTCCACGTGGTCGGCGTCACGCCGGAAGCGCCCGACATCGCGACCGTGTCCGGCGGCGCGACGCCTGC
>CAYNOF010001255.1:0-3451 GCA_964398335.1 uncultured Rhizobiaceae bacterium | reverse complement strand
ACGGGCTATTCCTTCAATCTCGACGGCACCAACATCTACATGACCCTGGCGACGCTGTTCATTGCCCAGGCGCTGGGCGTGGATCTGTCGCTTGGTCAGCAGATCACCATCCTCGTCGTCGCCATGCTGACGTCCAAGGGCGCGTCAGGCATCAGCGGCGCCGGCTTCATCACGCTGGCGGCGACGCTCACCGTGGTCGACCCGCGTTTGGTGCCCGGCATGGCCATCGTCTTCTCCATCGACAAGTTCATGAGCGAGTGCCGCGCACTCACCAACATCACCGGCAATGGCGTGGCCTGCGTCGTGATCTCGTGGTGGGAGGGTGAGCTGAATCGCGAGAAGCTCGACAAGGGCCTGAGCCGGGACATCGACCCGACGGACGTCGAAACCGCGGTGACAACGGGCTGACGCGACGCTGCCCTTCGCTGGGCGCCGGGGACGGCGGGGCCGTCCGGGTGTACCATCGCGGGCAAATCACAGGAGGATTCGACCGATGGCGTACGATCTGGTGATTCGCAACGGCATGGTGATCGACGGTTCCGGCCTGCCGCGCTACCGCGCCGATGTCGGCGTCAAGGACGGCCGCATCGTTACCATCGGCCGCATCCCCAAGAACGGTGCGAGCGAAACCATCGATGCCGAAGGCCACGTCGTCTCGCCCGGCTTCATCGACGGCCACACCCACATGGACGCCCAGATCTTCTGGGATCCGATCGGCACCAGCTCCTGCTACCAGGGCGTCACCTCGGTGGTGATGGGCAACTGTGGCTTCACCCTGGCGCCCTGCCGCGAGAGCGAGGCCGACCTGGTCTTCCGCAACCTCGAGCGCGCCGAGGACATCAGCCGCGCCGCCATGCTGGCGGGCATCAAGTGGCGCTGGGAAACCTTCCCGCAATTCCTCGACGTGCTGGACTCGCTGCCCAAGGGCATCAACTACGCCGGCTATATCGGCCACTGCGCCCTGCGCACCTACGTGATGGGCCAGCGCGCCTTCACCGACGAGGCCAGCGAGGACGACCTCAAGGCGATGGTGCACAACGTGAAGGAGGCGGTGCGCGCCGGCGCCTACGGCTTCTCGACCACGCGCAGCGTCAACCACCAGACCTCCGACGACAAGCCGGTCGCGTCTCGCCTCGCCACCTGGGCCGAGTTCGACATGCTGGTGCATGCCATGGGTGAGCTCGGCACCGGCCTGGTCGAAGTGGCAGGCGAGCCGCGGGGTGCCGACAGCGAGAAGGCGATCAAGTACTACAACGACCTCGCCAAGCTCTCGGCGTCGAGCGGCCGGCCGATCACCTTCGGCCTGTTCAGCCGGCGCGGGAAGCCCGACGCCTGGCGCCACACCTTCGATATCATCGAGAAGGCGGCGCAGATGGGCGGCCGCCTGTTCGCGCAGGTGCACAGCCGCGCGCTCAACGTGCTGCTGTCGTTCGAGACCCAGCTGCCGTTCGACAAATGGGAATACTGGCGGGAGATCCGCGCGCTGCCGCTGTCGGAGCAGAAGAAGGCGCTGCAGGATCCCGACAAGCGTCGCCGCCTGGTCGAGATCGCCTCGCGTCCCTACGAAGGCCCGCTGGTGCGCGGCACCGAGGCGCGGCCGCCGGAGTGGGACTGGATCTTCGCCATGGACACCATCGAGGGGCCGCACAAATCGATGGCCGACCTCGCGCGCCAGCGCAACACGCACCCGGTCGAGCTGATGATCGACCTGGCGCTCGAGCGTGACATGAAGTTCTTCATGATCCAGCCGATCGCCAACGAGGATCAGTCGGCGGCGCTCGACCTGATGAAGCATCCGCGCTCCGTCGTCACGTTCTCCGACTCCGGCGCGCATGTCTCGCAGATCATGGACTCATCGCTGCAGACGCATCTGCTGAGCCACTGGGTGCGCGAGAAGCAGGCCTTCACGCTCGAGGAAGCGGTGAAGATGATCACCTGCGATACCGCCACCCAGTTCGGCTTCCACGATCGCGGCCTGCTGCGCGAAGGCATGGCGGCCGACATGGTGGTGTTCGATCCCAAGACCGTGGGGCCGCAGATGCCGGAAGTCGTCACCGACCTGCCGGCCGGCGCCAAGCGCCTACGCCAGAAGGCCAACGGCATCCGCGCCACGGTGGTCAACGGCCAGACCCTGCTGCGTGACAACGAGCCGACCGGCAACCTGCCCGGCAAGCTGGTGCGCTCGAAGCTGCCGGCATAGGCAGAATCTTTCGCGATTTCAGTCCATTGGCGCCCCGCCGATCTTCGGCGGGGCGTTTTTCGTGGAGGGCGTCACCAAAAAAGTGAGCCCTGTGGATAATTTCTGCTTGACGGTGAGCAATCACTCATCCTATGCATCGCCATAGAGAGTGAGTGCTCAGTTTTACGAACCGCACCGCGGGGCGGCTGGGCAGAAGGCGAGAGTAGCCATGGTCAAGACGTTCTTCGTGGAAGAGGGCCACATGGCCCGCTGCGGTGGCATCTGGTACGAGCCGGGCATCCTCGTGATCGTCGAGCCGCATGAGCGGGTCGATGTCTTCGTCGCCGAGCGCGGCATGCCGACGGTGTTCGAAGGCCGCTACACCTATGACCGCCTCAACGTCGATCTGCCGCCGGCCGGGCTGCTGAGCGCCGGCCACCTCAACGGCGGCGCGCTGCACGAGGTCGAGGGCTGCGAGATCGCGCGCCAGGCGACCGAGGGCCATCGCAAGGCCGGCGTCGCGACCTGGTCGATGCCGAAGCTGCCGCCGCTGCGCGCCCCCTTCGTGGTCCACTGAGACCCTCGAAACTTTCGTCGGCCTGCCCGATACTCCGCCCGAACCGGCGCTCCGAAGGGGAAGCGCTGGCCGGGAGGGGACCATGGGCAAGCTCGACGGCAAGGTGGCGATCGTCACCGGCGCAAGCCGCGGCATAGGCCAGGCAATCGCCGAGCTCTTCGCAGCCGAAGGCGCGAAGGTCGTGGTCGCCGCCCGCACGCTCAAGGAAGGCGACCATATGTTCGAGGGCTCCCTCGGGCGCACGGTCGCGGAGATCAAGGCCAAGGGCGGCGAGGCCACCGCGGTCGCCGCCGATGTCTCCGACGAGAACGAGTGTCTCAAGCTCGCCGAAGCGGCGCGCAAGGCCTACGGGCCGATCGACATCCTCGTCAACAACGCCGCGCTGAACTACTACCTGCCGACCGAGACCTATCCGACGAACCGCTGGATCAAGGCGTTCGCGGTCAACGTGCATGGCCCGTTCATGCTCAGCAAGGCCGTGCTGCCCGACATGATCGCGCGCAAGTCCGGCGCCATCGTCAACATCAGCTCGGGCTCGGCGATCGGGCCGGGCCGCGGGCCCTACGCCGACAAGACGGTGCGCGGCGGCGTGATGTACGGCGCCACCAAGGCGGCACTCGAACGCTTCACGCAGGGCCTGGCACAGGAGATGGCGCAGCACGGCGGCATCGCGATCTCCGCGCTGTCGCCCTCGC
>CAYNOF010001254.1:0-3196 GCA_964398335.1 uncultured Rhizobiaceae bacterium | reverse complement strand
TGGCCGACGCCCCCCGTCCGCACATCATGCCGCATCTCGACGTCGACAACGCCGCCGCGGCGCTCGACTTCTACAAGAAGGCCTTCGATGCCGTGGAGATGATCCGCATGCCGGCGCAGGACGGCAAACGCCTGATGCACGCCTCGGTGCAGATCGGCGAGGGCGTGGTGATGCTGCACGACAGCTTTCCCGAATACGCCGAGATGGGCGGCACGGCCAATCCGAAGAAGCTGGGCGCCAGCTCGGTCACCATCCATCTCTACGCGCCCGACGTCGACAAGACGTACAAGCAGGCGATCGACGCCGGCGCCGCCTCGCTGATGGCGCCCGCCGACATGTTCTGGGGCGACCGCTACGCCAAGCTGCGCGATCCCTTCGGCCACATCTGGTCGCTGGGCGCGCCGGTCAAGAAGTAACGCCGGGCCGCCATGCGGCGGCGTGCATTGCCCCTCGCCGCATGGTCCGCCAAACATCGCGCCGCATTCGGACGGAGGCGATGATGCGGCGACGCACGGCATTGAGTGGATTGGCGGCTCTGGCTCTGGCACGCGGTGCCGCCGCGCAGGGCGCCTATCCCGGCAAGCCGATCCGGCTCGTCGTCGCCTTCGCGCCCGGCGGCTTCACCGACATCGTCGGCCGCGTGACGGCGGCCAAGCTGTCGGAGGCGCTGGGCCAGCAGGTGCTCGTCGACAACAAGGCCGGTGCCGGCGGCATCATCGGCACCGAAATCGGCGCCAAGGCGCCGCCGGACGGCTACACGCTGCTGCTGGGCACGATCAGCACGCATGCGATGAATCCGCACCTCTACAAGACCCTGCCCTACGATCCGGTGAAGGATTTCGCGCCGGTGGCGCGCGTCGCCACCAGCCCGAACATCCTCGTCGTGCATCCCTCGGTGCCGGCGAAGTCGGTGGCCGAGCTGATCGCCGCCGCCAAGGCGAAGCCCGGCGACCTGAAATACGGCTCCGGCGGCAACGGCACGTCGAGCCATCTCGCCGGCGAGATGTTCAAGTCGATCGCCGGCGTCGACATCCTGCACGTGCCCTACCGCAGCACCTCGCAGGGCGTGACCGCGCTGCTGGCGGGCGAGATCTCGCTGATGTTCGACACGCTGCCCAGCTCGCTGCCGCATGTGCAGGCCGGCACCTTGCGCGCGCTGGCGGTGACGCCGAAGGAGCGCGTGGCCTTCGTGCCCGACCTGCCGACCGTGGCGGAGTCCGGCCTGCCCGGCTTCGAGATGGGCGTCTGGGTCGGCATCTTCGCGCCGGCGGGAACCCCGGCCCCGGTCATCGCGCGCCTCGATGCCGAGACCAGGAAGCTGCTGGCGCTGCCCGATGTCGTCGCCCGCTTCGAGGCCCTCGGCGTGACGCCATTCTATGCGCCGCCCGACGGGCTCGCGACCTACCTGCGCGAGGAAACCGAGAAATGGGGCAAGGTCGTGCGCGGCGCCAATATCAGGATCGAGTAGGCGACGAGGCCATGACATACTCAACCGCCGCGCTCGCGGCAGGGGGATGTCATGGCCACGAACGCCACATGCGACGTCCTGGAACGGGACGAGACGCCGGGACCACCTGTGATCGAGGCGGCCGATATCCGCCATCAGATCAAGGTCGACCTGATCGACAAGGAGGTCCAGAGCGCAGCGACCTATTCCTATCTCTGGATGGCCGACCAGATGGGTCACATCGGCATCGGCCTGCTGGTCGCCGCCGGGGTCACGGCGGTCGTCTCGGTCTTCGGCACGCTGTCGGTGTGGTGGCACTGGCTGATCGCCGCGGCGGTGCTGGGCGCCATTCCCGTGGCCAAGGAAGCCTGGGATTTCCGCAAGTTCGATGCCGCCGCCAATCGCTACTTCAAGGTCGACAAATCGCTGCTGATCCGCAACGCCACCACCGCGACGCTCTACATGCTGGCCGGGCTGCTGGTCGGCGTGGTCGTGGCGATGCCGTTGCCGATTGTCGGCGCGATGGCGCCGTGGACCTGCGCCGTCTGGGGCGTCGACATCGTCATCACGCCCACGCTGCTGACGCGGGTGGTGATCGCCGTCATCGTCGCCATCGTGGCTGTGAGCGGCGCGTGGTGGTGGCTGCGGCAGAAGATCGTCTGGCAGAAGGCGGCGCTGCCCTATCTGTCGCGGCTCTCGCGCGTCGAGGTGGTCTTCGCCGACGATTGCGGCCCGACGATCGTCGACTATATCGCCGGCGCGCCCAAGGTCGTGGGTGGGACGACCGAGCCGCCGCTGCTGCTGCTGGGACCGCTGGGCGTCGGCAAGACCGATCTCGCGGCGGCGATCGGCACCGAGGCCGCCTTTGCCGGCGCCAAGGTGCGCTACGTGTCGTTCAGCAAGCTCGCGCAATCGGCGTTGGCGCAGCGTGCGACGCATGGCCGGGGCGCCTATGCAGGGCCGATGGATCGCGCTCAGGCGATCGACGCCGCCGACGCCGGGCCGCCGAACATCCTCTACTGGCAATGGCGCCGCGCCCAGATGGTGGTCGTCGACGACATCCGCCCCGGCCTGGGCGAGCAGGACTACATCAGTCTCGCCGAGTTCCGCGCGCGTTTTGCCGAGGATCGCAAGTTCGGCGCCGATGGCCTGCGCACGCTCTGCCGGCGGCGCACCGTGTGGGCGATCGGCGTCACCGAGGTCGAGGAGCCGGACTGGATCGCGGCCTTCACCGAGTTGTTCGGTGTCGCACCCGTGGTGGCGCGCATGCGTCCGACGACGCGCCACAGCTCGGGGCTCGAGGCGATCGCGCTCAAGGCCTGAAGCGCTGCTCTACGCCTTCATCTCGGAGCCGCCGACGCGGAAGTCGCGCAGGATCCCGGGCTTGAAGCGCACGCCATGGCCGGGCGTCTCCGATGGCGTGAGGAACCCGTCGACCGGGACCGCCGGCTCGACCCACAGATCGTCGTTCCAGTCCATGTACTCGAGATAGTTGGCGTTGGGGATCGACGCCATCAGGTGCACCGTCAGCTCGTGGAAGAGATGCGGTGCGAGGCTGATGCCCCAGGTCTCGGCGACGGCGGCGATCTTGCGCAGTTCGGTGAGCCCGCCGCGCATCGGATCGGGCTGCAGGATCGGCGTGCTCGGCGGGCTGGCGAAGAACGGCCGCAGGTCGTAGCGCGTGAAGTGGCTCTCGCCGCCGACCACGCGCGTCTTCAGCGCCGCGGCGACGCGCTTGTAGCCTTCGAA
>CAYNOF010001253.1:0-1358 GCA_964398335.1 uncultured Rhizobiaceae bacterium | reverse complement strand
ATCTTCCAGGACCCCTACGGCTCGCTCAATCCGCGCATGCAGGTGCACGAGATCGTCACCGAGCCCCTGCGCCTGGCCGGCGTCTCGCGCAAGGACTGCCGCGCGCGCGCGACCGGGCTCCTCGCCCTGGTCGGCCTCGCGCCGGAACACGGCACACGCTACGCGCACCAGTTCTCGGGCGGGCAGCGCCAGCGCATCGGCATCGCCCGCGCGCTCGCGCTCGATCCGGCGCTGATCGTCTGCGACGAGCCGGTATCGGCGCTCGACGTGTCGGTTCAGGGCCAGGTCGTGAACCTGCTGCGCGACCTGCAGCACGAGCGCAACCTCAGCTACATCTTCGTCTCGCACGACCTGCGGATCGTGCGCCATATCGCCGATCGCGTCGCGGTGATGTATCTCGGCCGCATCGTCGAGATCGGCGCGAAGGAGACGATCTACCGCCGGCCGCTGCACCCCTACACCGAGGCGCTGCTCGCCGCCGTGCCCTCGCCGCGCCCGGGCCAGCGGCGCCGACGCGCGAGCGCACAGGGCGAGATCCCCAGCCCGATGAACCCGCCGAGCGGTTGCCCGTTCAATCCACGCTGCCCGCTCGCCACCGATCGCTGCCGCACCGAGATGCCGCCGCTGCGCCAGATCAACGGCCGCGACGTCGCCTGCCACTTGGCGGATGCACGCGCCTAGCCTCGTGCAGCGCTGAACTCGGATTTCACGCGCGTCATCAACGCCTCGTCGACGATCAGGTCGATCCCGGTCATCGCCATCGCCTTGGCCGAGTCGAGAATACAGGCCTCGGCCGCGGGGCCGACCGACGCAGCGTGGAATTCATGCGAATGCGGCGGCACGTCGCGACCGGTCATCGCCATCTGCGGCTGGATGGTCGGCACGAACCAGCTCACGTTTCCCGTATCGCCCGACCAGGCGCCGGAGAGCTCATCGCGCGGCCGCGTGATGCGTCCCAACTCAAGCAGGTTCCGATCGAAGCCCTCGGCCATCGCGGCATTGCTGCACAGCTCGCGCCCGGGTTTGTCGCGCCAGGTGCGTTCCAGCCGCGCACCGGTCATCAGCGCCGCGCCCTGCAGGCAGGCATCGACACGCGGAATCACCTGCTCCAACGTCGCCGGATTGTTGGCGCGAACGGTCAGCACGGCCGTCGTGTGATCAGGCACGACCTGAGGCAGCGTGCCGCCCTTGGTGATGATGCTGTGAATACGCACGTCGGACGGCAATTGCTGGCGCAGGGCGCTGATGCCGTTGAAGGCGAGCAGCAGCGCATCGAGCGCGTTGATGCCGAGCTCCGGCCGCGCCGCCGCATGCGCGGCCTTGCCGAAATAGGCGACCTGCACACGAGTCGCGCCCAC
>CAYNOF010001252.1:0-1644 GCA_964398335.1 uncultured Rhizobiaceae bacterium | reverse complement strand
ACCGTTGGGCCATGCTGGCGAAAACGCTGACGGTCGATCCTGCCGAGCGCGCGCGCATCCGCGTCGAGCTGGCGATCACCTCGGTGCTGCTCGATGCCGGTGCGGGGCCGGACTGGGGCTATCGCGAGCCCGACAGCGGCGAGCGTTACGCACGCTCCGAAGGCCTCGCGGTGGCGAGCTTCGATCTCTACCGTCGGGGCGGCTTCGCCAACGATTCATCGAGGCCACTTCGCGCCGATGCCGACGCGCTGAAGCGGTTCGGCGCGCCGGCGCTGGCGATGGCGTTCCAGGTCTTCCCGCACAATCCGCTGGTCGGCCTTGCCGGCCGTGCCGAGCTGATCGGGTCGATGGGTGGCGTCGTCGCTGCACGGCCCGACCTGTTCGGTGCCGACGCGCGGCTCGGCAACCTCTTCGACCATCTTGCCGGCCGGGCGAAGGACGGCGTGCTGCCGGCGGCCGCGATCCTGGCGGCGCTGCTCGATGCCTTCTCGCCGATCTGGCCGTCGCGACTCGACATCGAGGGCGTGGCGCTGGGCGATGTCTGGCGCCATCCCGCCGCGCGCGCCAAGGATCGCACCGACGGGCTGGTGCCGTTCCACAAGCTCTCGCAGTGGCTGGCCTATTCGCTGGTCGAGCCGCTGGAGGAGGCGGGCATCAGGGTCGTCGATCTCGACGCGCTCACCGGCCTGCCGGAATATCGCAATGGCGGCCTGCTGGTCGACAGCGGTGCGCTGCGCGTGAAGCGGCGCGAGATCCTCGAGCGTGCCTGGGCGCCGGGCGATGAGGTGATCGTCGAATGGCGGGCGCTGACCGTGGCGCTGCTCGACCGCGTCGGCGCGCATGTGCGGCTGCATCTCGGGCTCGATGCCCGGACCCTGCCGCTGGTGAAGGTGCTGGAGGGCGGCACGTGGCTTGCGGGCCGCAGGCTGGCGGCCGAGCGGCGGCCGGGCGGCGCGCCGCCCATCGCCATCGACAGCGATGGCACGGTATTCTGAGCTCAAGGCTCGGGGAGAATCATGGCCAGCAACAGCAACGTCACCGTCGTCGACCATCCACTGGTGCAGCACAAGCTCAGCATCATGCGCAACGAGGAGACCTCGACGACCAATTTCCGCCGCCTGCTGCGCGAGATCGCGCTGCTCCTGGGCTACGAGGTGACGCGCGACCTGCCGATCGCCACGCAGCGCATCAAGACCCCGATGGAGCAGATGGACGCGCCGTTCATCGACGGCAAGAAGCTGGTGGTCGTGCCGGTGCTGCGTGCCGGGCTGGGCCTCGCCGACGGCCTGCTCGACCTCGTGCCCTCGGCGCGCGTCGGCCATATCGGTCTCTATCGCGATCCCGAGACCAAGGCCGCGGTCGAGTACTATTTCAAGATGCCCGAGGCGCTGGGCGAGCGCCTGGTGCTGGTCTGCGATCCGATGCTGGCGACCGCCAACTCGGCCATCGCCGCCGTCGACCTGCTGAAGGGCGCCGGCGCGCGCTGGATCAAGATGCTCTGCCTGCTGGCGGCGCCGGAGGGCGTGAAAGCCTTCACCGAGGCGCATCCCGACGTGCCGCTGACCGTCGCCGCGATCGACCGACAGCTCAACGACCACGCCTACATCATGCCCGGCCTGGGCGACGCCGGCGACCGGCTGTTCG
>CAYNOF010001251.1:0-6729 GCA_964398335.1 uncultured Rhizobiaceae bacterium | reverse complement strand
GGCCTGCAGATCGTCGGCCGCTTCCGCGACGAGGCCTCGGTGCTGCGGCTGGGCGCGCTCTACGAGGCCAGCACCGACTGGCACCGGCGCTGGCCGAAGCTTTAGGCAGCGAAGTCGCGCAGCACCTTGCCTGGCCGTGCGTCGCGATCGACGCACAGACCCGAGCCGTCCGCCACGCGGATGCCGTTGACCCACACGCCGTGCACGCCAACACCGCCGGCGGTGAGTCGTGCAGCGCCTGATGGCAGGTCGAAGACGCGCTTCTTGGGACCGCGCCCCACGGTCTTCGGATCGAACATCAGCAGGTCGGCGGCCTGACCCTCGCGCAGGAAGCCGCGATCCTTGATGCCGAACAGGTCGGCGGGTTGCCCGGTCAGGCGATGCACCGCCTGCTGCAGGCTCATCACGCCCCTGTCGCGGCTCCAGTGGCCCATCAGATGCAGCCCGAAGCCGGCGTCGCAGAAGAAGGTCAGATGAGCGCCCGCGTCGCTCAACGAGATATGCGTCGCAGGATCGGCGAGGATGCGGCCGACCGCCTTCTCGTCGTTGTGCAGGAGCTGCGCCACGAAGTAGGTGTCGAGGTTCTCCGACAGCGCGAAGTCGAGGATGTAGTCGAACGGGTCCTTGCCGGCCGCCTTCGCCAGCGATGCCAGGTCGGCGCCTTCCCGGGCGCGATTCTCCGGCCGGCCGGCTTCGACCACGAACAGCTTGTCCCATTCGCTGTTGAACAGGCGCTGCCCGCGCGCCGCCGACAGCTCGTCCTTCACCGACTGGCGCCAGCTCGCATCGGTGTAGATGCGCTTGAGCGCCGCGTCGCCATGCGCGGCCATCGCCGGTTGCCACGCCTGCAGGCTCTCGAACAGATACGGGCTGCGGAAAGTGAAATCCATGCTGAGCGGACACGGCGATGTCTGCGCCGTCAGCCTGCGTCCGCGGGCGCGTGCCTCGTTGACCTGCTCCAGGGTCGTGAACGCGCCCTCGGGATTGGTGTTGGAGTGGAACAGCGCGGCGATCACCACCGGCCGACCGGACTCCGCGGCGATCTCCTCGAGGTAAGGGATCGAGGTCAGGCGGCCGCGCGTGAGCATGTAGACGCCCTTGCCGCCCTCGCCCATCGCCTTCACCAGCGTGCGCAGCTCGCGGTCGTCGGCCAGGCGCGAGGGCATCGGCAGGCCGCCCTCGCCGTTGTGCGCCTCCGCCGTGCTCGAGGCGAAGCCGACGGCGCCCGCCTTCATCGCCTCGCGCACGAGATCGGCCATCTTGGCTATCTCGGCCTCGGTCGCAGCGCGCTGCGTGGCGTCCTCGCCCAGCACGAAGGTGCGGATCGCCGAGTGGCCGGCAAAGGCCGCGACGTTGGGCCCGACGCCGTTCCTCGCCAGCATGTCGAGGTACTGCGGGAAGCTCTCGAAGTCCCAGCGGATGCCTGCCCGGAGGGCGTCAAGCGACATGCCCTCGACATGCGTGAGATGGCGCATGGTGAGGTCGCGGTCGGCCGGCTTGCAGGGTGCGATGGTGAATCCGCAATTGCCGATCACGACCGAGGTCACGCCCAGCGACGGCGAGGGATCGACGAAGGGATCCCAGGTGATCTGCGCGTCATAGTGTGTGTGGCCGTCGATGATGCCCGGCGCGAGCGCCAGGCCGCCGGCGTCGACGATTTGCTTCGCCGCGCCGAGCCTGCCGCCGACCGCCGCGATCCTGCCGTCGCTGACGGCGAGATCGCCCTGCGCCGGCGCCGAGCCCGCACCGTCGAAGATGGTCGCGTCGCGGATCACCAGATCGTACATCGCCGCCTGCTCCGTGCTCACTGCCGCCAGTCTGCCATCGGCTGCGATGCAGACGATACCAGCTTCTCCGGTCGCGAAACGCCGTCGATACGGCCCGGGCGCATGGTAGCGCCCGTCAGCAGCGGAGGGCTCCAGGTATTTCCCCATCGCCGCCGGCTACGACTACACCAAGAAATGGCGCCACGTGGGCACGACCGCGGGCTTCGGCGCCGACGGGCGGCAAGGTGATCGAGCGCTACACCGAGATCAACGGCATCGCCGACGAGTTGCCTAAGAAGCCGGTCGCCCAGGCGATCCGCGCGCCGCCACTGACCGGCCGGCGCCGCGTCACGCCGGCCGGTCGCCGGCCAGCGTGATGCGGTGCAGGATGCGGCGGTAGCCGTGGTAGTCGTTGATCGCGTTGTGCATGGCGCAGCGATTGTCCCACAGGGCCAGCGAGCCCGGCTGCCAGCGGAAGCGGCAGGTGAACTCCGGCCGGATCTGGTGCTCGAACAGGAAGGCGAGCAGGCCGGCGCTCTCCTTCTCGGTCCAGCCCTTGATCCTCGCGGTATGGCCGATGTTGAGGTACAGCGCCTTGCGCCCGGTCTCGGGATGCGTGCGCACGATGGGATGCTCGGCCTCCAGCGGCTTGACCTCCTGGCCCGCGGCTCTCAGCCGGTCTTCGCGCGTCTTCGATGCCTCGGCCTTCATCGAGGAGCTGACGCCGGTCAACCCCTGCAGCATCGCCTGCAGGCCCGGCGAGAGCGTCTCGTAGGCGAGATACTGGTTGGCGAATTCGGTGTCGCCGCCGACCGGCGGCAGCTCGATGGCGTAGAGCATGCTGGCCATCGGCGGGACCTGCAGATAGGTCGTGTCGGAGTGCCAGACGCCGCCGAAATTGTTGCGCTCGTTCTCGAGCTTCACGACCGGCGTGATCATCGGGTAGTCGTCGAGCCCCTTGAGCTGGGGATACTCGACCGGCTCGCCGATGCGCCGGGCGAAGGCGAGCTGCTGTGCCGGCGTGATCTTCTGGTCGCGGAAGAACACCGCCAGGTGATCGAGCCACGCCTGGCGGATCTCGCCGATCACGTCGTCGCTGAGGTCCTGCGCCAGATCGACGCCGTGCAGCTCCGCGCCCAGCGCGCCGGCGACACGCCGCACCTCGAAATGGCGGTAGTTACGCCGCTCCATCATTTCCTCCCGCCAGCGCCCAGGGCGGACGCTTCTTCTCCAGGAACGCCTTCATCCCGGCACGCGCCGGCGCGCCGCGCAACAGCCGGATCAGGTCGAGCGCGGCGGCGTCGAGCACCGCCTCGTCGCTCCCGGTGGCGCACATCAGCACCAGCCGCTTCACCGTCGCCACCGCGCCGGGCTCGCCGCGCCTGATATCATCCAGCGTGCGCGCCAGCACCGCCTGGATCGCCAGTTCGTCGGCGCACAGATGCCGGCCGACACCGACCGCCAGCGCCTCGCGCGCATCCATCATGCGCGTCGTCACCGCCAGCTCGCGCGTCATGCCCTCGCCGATGCGTCGCGCGATCAGCGGCAGCACCTGCGAGGGGATGAAGCCCGCGCGCGGCTCCGGTATCCCGAACCGCGCGCTCTCGTGCATGATCACCACGTCGGAGGCGCAAGCCATGCCGAAGCCGCCGCCCGCAGCCGGGCCATCGACGATCGAGATCACCGGCAGCGGCAGGCGGTTCAGTTCGAGCAGCGTATCACCGAAAGCACGATAGGGTGCCACCAGCGGGTCGCGCTGGCCGTCGGGAGGCGACGGCGGCAGGTCCTTCATGAAGCCGATATCGCCGCCGGCGCAGAAGAATCCGCCGGCGCCGCGCAGCACCAGGGCGCGCAGGCCGACCGGATCGCGCTCGACCTCCGCGGTGAGGCGCGCGAAGGCGTCGGACAGCTCCTGCATCATCTCGTGGGTCAGCGCATTGCGCCGTTCCGGTCGATTGAAGACCAGGCGCGCGATATCGCCCTCGCGGGTCGCAAGCAGGCAGCGGTAGTCGGGAAAAGCCGGCATCGCCGCGGAGTCTAGACAACGCTCCTGCCACACGGAAGTCCGTGCGCGAAGAGCCGCCATGCGGCATGATATCGGCATGCGTCTACGCGTCCTGCTCGCCTGCCTTGCCCTCTTCGCAGTCGCACACGCTGCCCGCGCGCAGAATCCGCCCGCCACGCCCTCGCCGGGACCGCAGCGGATCTACGGCATCTACATGAACGGCTGCATCGCCGGCGCCAGCCCGCTGCCGCTGGAGGGGCCGGGCTACGAGGCGATCCGCGTGAGCCGCAACCGCTACTGGGGCGCCGACCGCACCATCCGTTTCATCCAGGAATTCGGCAAGCGCGTCGAGGCGCTGAAGCTGCAGCACGTCTATATCGGCGACATCGGCCAGCCGCGCGGCGGGCGCATGAGCTTCGGCCATGCCAGCCACCAGGTCGGCCTCGACGTCGATATCTGGTTCGAGCAATCCAAGCGCCCGCATTTGCCGGCGGCGAAGCGCGAGGAACCCGTGCTGCGCTCGCTGGTGCTCAAGGGCGAGGCCGGCATCGACGATTCGGTCTGGCAGCCGGCGCACGCCCTGCTGTTGAAGACCGCCGCCGGCTTCCCCGAGGTCGACCGCATCTTCGTCAACAAGCTCATCAAGCAGCGGCTGTGCCAGACCGAGACCGGCGACCGCAGCTGGCTGCGCAAGATCGTGCCGTGGTTCTATCACACCGAGCATTTCCACGTGCGGCTGTACTGCCCGCCGGGCGACCACGGGTGCCAGACGCAGGCGCCGGTGCCGCCGGGCGACGGCTGCGGCAAGGCGCTCGACGACTGGCTGGCGATGCCCGATCCCGATTCCATCGTGCGGACCCCGGGGCCGGCACCCAGGCCGCCGAAGCCGCCGGCGGCGTGCCAGAGCCTGTTCAGCAGCCGCTAAGCCGAGAGGGCCACACCATGCGCGCGACGCGACGCACCGTGCTGACGGGCACCTTGGCCAGCCTCGCGCTTTCGTTGCCCGCAGTCGCCCAGGCCAGGGACTTGCGCATCGTCGTGCCCTTCGGCGCGGGTTCGGGCACCGACAATACGATGCGCGTCTTCGCCGAGGCGTTCCGGCGCGCGACCGGCCGCACCGTCATGGTCGACAACAAGCCGGGCGGCGGCACGACGATCGGCACGCTGGAGGTATCGCGCTCGAAGCCGGACGGTTCGACCGTGCTCTATACGACCGGCGGCCACACCACCAACGCGGTGCTGATGCGCAAGCTGCCCTATGATCCGGTGGAGGGCTTCACCGCGATCACCCTGCTGACGCGTTCGCAGGGCTTCGGCCTGATCGTCGGCGGCAATTCACCCTTCAAGACCATGGACCAGTTCCTCGCGGCGGCCCGCGCCGAGCCGGGCAAGATCAACTACGGCTCGTCGGGCATCGGCAACACGACCCATGTCGTCGGCGAGCTGTTCTGCCGCAGCGCCAAGGTCCAGCTGACCCACGTTCCCTACAAGAGCACGCCGATCAACGATGCGATGGCCGGCACCATCGACTCCTTCTTCGTATCGCCCTCGCTGATCATGCAGTACCTGCAGACCGGCAAGTTGCGTGCGCTGGGCGTCTCGAGCGCCAGGCGCATCCCGCTCCTGCCCGATGTGCCGACGTTCGGCGAGTACGGCATCGAAGCCGATATTCCCGGCTGGTCGGGTTTCTGGGGGCCACCCGCACTGCCGGCGGCGATCGTCGATGACCTGCACCAGAGCATCATGACGGCGGCGCGCGAGAAGCTGTTCGTCGACTTCACGCGCGACAACGGCAGCGAGCTCGTCGGCATGCCGCCAGCCGAGTTCCGTGCCTATGTCGTGAGCGAAATCGAGCGCTACAAGAAGGTACTGCCGCCGCTCGGCATCCAGATCGAGTAGCTACTCGCCCTGCTGCAGCAAGGTACCCTTGCGCCGCGATGACCTGAAGAACAGCAGGAAGACCCTGAAGCCGAGGGTCAGGTAGAGCACCGAGAGGCCGAAGGCCGGCAGCATGAGATCCCAGCGCACGACGTGCTGGGTGAGGATCGAGCGCATGCCCTCGAAGACGTAGGCGGCCGGCAGGCACCAGGCGATGATCTGCAGCCAGTGGGGCAGCGCCGCGATCGGGTAGTAGACGCCGCTGACCGGCAGCAGGATGAAGATGCCGGCCCAGGCGAAAGTCTCCGCACTGAGCCCCATGCGCATGATCATGCCCGACATCGACAGGCCGACCGACCAGCCGAACATCTGCAGGATGAAGAAGAACGCCACCAGCGAGATGCCGAGGTCGTAGACCGAATAGCCGAAAAACGCCCAGGCCATCAGCGACACCGGGATCATGCCCAGCAGGGTGCGCAGCAGCGAGACGATGACGATGCCGGCTGCCATCTCGAACGGCCGGAGCGGGCTGACGAAAAGGTGGCCGAGGTTGCGCGACCACATCTCCTCGAGGAAGGAGATCGACAGCGAGAGATTGCCGCGGATCAGCACCTCCCACAGCAGCAGGCCCGAGAGCAGCACACCGAAGGCCTGCGCCACGTAGCTGGTCTGGCCCGAGAGGAACTGCGTGAGGAAGCCCCACATCACCATCTGCACGGCGGGCCAGTAGATCGAATCGAGGATGCGCAGCCACGAGGTGCGGAACAGGTAGGCGTGGCGCAGCACTACCGCGTAGATGCGCTGAAGGGACGCGCCCATCGCCTACTCCGCCACTTTCTTCAGGTCATCGAGCCCGCGCTGGCGGCCGCGCGCCATGTCGAGGAAGACCTCCTCCATGTCGTTGCGGCCGAAGCGCGTGACGAGGTCGGCGGGCGCGCCGCGCTCGAAGACCTTGCCCTGCTGCATCATGATGACGTCGTCGCACAGACGCTCGACCTCGGTCATGTTGTGCGAGGCCAGCATGATCGTAGCGCCGGTCTGGCGCTGGTAGTCCTTGAGCAGCGTGCGCACCCAGTCGGC
>CAYNOF010001250.1:0-1046 GCA_964398335.1 uncultured Rhizobiaceae bacterium | reverse complement strand
ATCGAGGGCGGCCGCATCCGCGAGATCCGCGCCGACGGCAGCGCGCCCGAAAGCGGCGATGCGAGCGTGGTCGACCTGCGCGGCGCCTGGCTGATGCCCGGGCTGTGGGATGTCCACGTCCACCCCGACTACTACGCGGTCACCGACATGCCGCTGGCCGACCAGGTCACGCTGTTCGGTCATCGCCTGATGTCGGCGCTGACCGAGTCGGGCATCGTCGGATTTCGCTGCGCCGGTTCGCACAGCTGGATGGACGTCGCCTGGAAGCGCGCCTTCGACTCGGGCCAGTATGTCGGGCCGCGCCTGTTCGCCTCCGGGCACTTCCTCACCACCACCGGCGGCCACTTCCTGACATCGGGACACGCCCTGGAATGCGACGGGCCCTATGGCTTCGTCCGCGCCATCCGCGAGGAGATCAAGAACGGCGTCGATCACATCAAGCTCAACCTGTCGGGCGGCATCCTCGGTCCGGCCTGGGACCGCCACCAGAATTCCTTCCTGCTGCAGGACGAGCTGAAGGCGGCCTTCGACATCTGCCGCCTGCGCGAGTTCAAGGTGATGGCGCATGCCACCAATCCCGAGGCGGTGAAGAACGCGATCCGCCTGGGCGCGCACAGCGTTGAGCACGGCTACATCATGGACGACGAGTGCATCGAGCTGTTCCTCAAGCACGACACCTGGTACGTGCCGACGCTAGCGATCAGCCACCTCACGCCCGAGCAGGCGACCAACGATTGGGAACAGAGCTGGGTCAAGCAGCGCAACTTGGCGCACGCTTTGTGCTGTCGTGCCGATGCGGCTTCGGACGTGCATCGTGCCGGGTTCGAGAAGGCGCTGAAGGCCGGCGTGAAGATGGCGCTGGGCTCGGACATCCGGCCGCTCAAGGAGGCGGCGCTGCTCGAGCTGGGACTGTGGGCGCGCGATGGCGCGACGCCGTGGCAGGCGCTGGTCGCGGCGACACGCAATGGTGCCGCCATCTGCGGCATGGGCCACGAGTTGGGCACGATCGAGGTGGGCAAGCTGGCTGACCTGATCGTGGTCGGCGG
>CAYNOF010001249.1:0-1573 GCA_964398335.1 uncultured Rhizobiaceae bacterium | reverse complement strand
AGCTGCTGCGCGCCACCCTGATCGACTCGCTGCTGTGCCTCGCCTCGATCCTGCTCGGCCTGGTATCGGGCGCTGTCGGCGTGGCGGCGGCGATCGCCGCGGTCGGGCTCGCGGTGCGCACGCCGATGGCGTTCTGGCTGTCGACGCGGCGCGGTCCGGTGCGCCAGCGCGATGTCTACGGCGCGGTGCTGCCGGCGATCGTCGCGGCGGTGCTGTCGGCCGCTGCCGTCTGGGCCGTGCGGCGCTTCTATCTGCAGGATGCCACGCTCAGCGTCGGCCATGTGGCGGTGGTGGTGCTGAGCGCGCTGGTGACGATGGGACTGACCTTGCTGGCCTTCAGCGAGCTCCGGCAGGAGCTCGTGGCGCTCCTCAGGCACCCACTGGCGTTCCGTCCTCGTCGCTCGACGGCGCGCCCTTCTTGAGGCGCAGGCGGCCGCGGCCGTCGACCCACAGGCGGTAGTCGCCCAGCCGCGCAAGGTGGGGGCTGTTCCAGCCGGCACTGAAGCGGATGCCGCCCGACGACGCGCCGCCGATCTCCAGGGCCTCGAAGCCGTTGAGGTACTCGACCGCGCCGCTGGCGCCGATGAGGGTGGCACGCGCGGTCTTCTCGCCGCCGATGCGTGCCAGCCCCGCGGCCTTGGCGCGCGCATCGCCGCTGCCGGCGCAGCCGATCATCACCAGCTGGCCCACGACATGGGCGCGCAGCAGGCGCTGCTGCTTGAACATGGAGTAGGCGGTGCAGCCGATCAGCGTGGCGAAGCCCTGCAGCATCATCCCGGCGTCGCCGGCCTCGTAGCTCGCGGCGGCCTCGTGATTGTTCTCGAAGCCGCAATGGGACAGCAGGGTGCAGCCGTTCTCGGCCACCAGGCCGTACTTGCCGTTGAGCAGGAAGTAGCAGCCGTGGAAGCCGACGTCGTAGCAGCCGTTGACCATGGCGGCGCCGTATTGCCCGTTCTGGCCGAAGACGCAGCCGAAAGCGTGGATCGCCGAGAGGATGCCGGCGCGCATGCCGTGGCCCAGGGTCACGCCGTTGCGCTTGTTGTCGCGGAAATAGCAGTTGATGAGCTGGCCTTCGAAGACATTGCCCAGCATGCGGCAGCCGTCGCCGCCGCAGGCCTGCACCGTCACGTCGCGCAGGCAGAAATTGTAGAGGAAGTGCTCCCTGTGCTCGCACTCCAGGTAGATGCCATGGCCCTCGCGACCGCCGCCCAGGATGTCGAGGCCCTCGATCAGCAGGAATCGCACGGTGGCGTGGCTGACGAACTCCAGCACGTTGCCGCCGCCGGCGATCGTCGACAGCAGGCGCGCGCCGTGGGCGCTGATGCCGTTGTTGCGCGTGAGGTCGCCGCGTTCGCCTTCCTGGGTCTGGATGCGCAGGGTGCGGCTGATGCGGTAGGTGCCGGGCGGGATCACCAGGAAGCCGGGGCCGCCGGGTGCGAAAGCCGCATCGAGCGCCGATTGCAGCGCGGCGGTGTCGTCGGCGGTGCCGTCGCCGACCGCGCCGAACGAGGCGGACGACAGCGCCTGGCGTGCCGGCGGCGCCTGGCGCGCGGTCGGCTGCTGCGCGAGCGCG
>CAYNOF010001248.1:0-8531 GCA_964398335.1 uncultured Rhizobiaceae bacterium | reverse complement strand
CAGCGCGACGCGATCCTGTGCCATGCATTCCTCCTCCTGCTCCGCCGTGACCCTGCCATGCGGTGCGGCCGAAGGCGACGAATTGAAGGCGGACGCGTCGCCCCCTACGATCCCCGGCGCAAACCACCAGGGAGGAACGATCATGGCCGAGCTGCGCAACTCCGCGCGCGAGCGCATGAGCAAGGGCGAGCCGGCGCTGGGCTGCGGCATCCGCCAGGCGCGCACCGTCGACATCGCGCCGGCGATGAAGACCGCCGGCTTCGACTGGCTGTTCATCGACTGCGAGCACAATTCGATGACGCTCGACATGGCGGTGCAGATCGCCGTCGCCGCCAACGGCTACGGCATCGCGCCGATCGTGCGCGTGCCCGAGTTCCAGCTCGACATGGCGACCCGCGTGCTCGACGGCGGCGCCATGGGCATCGTCATGCCGCATGTCGACACACCCGAGCAGGCCAAGGCGATCGCCGATCGCCTGCGCTATCCGCCGGTCGGACACCGCTCGGTCGCCGGCGCCGCGCCGCAAATGGCCTTCGAGGCGCGCTCGCAGGGCGAGACCACGAAGATGGTCAATGACGCGATCCTGGTCACGGTCATGCTCGAGACGCCGCAAGCGATCGCCAACGCCGAGGCCATCGCCGCCGTGCCCGGCATCGACGTGCTGATGATCGGCACCAGCGACCTGACCATGGAGAAGGGTATCCCCGGCCAGATCGACCATCCCGACGTGGTGAAGGCCTACGAGACGGTGATCGCCGCCTGCAGGAAGCACGGCAAGCAGCCCGGCATGGGCGGCGTCTACAACCCGCCGATCATGGAGCGCTACATCAAGATGGGCGTGCGCATGCTGCTGGCCGGCAACGACTTCGCCTTCCTGATGGAAGCCGCACGGGCGCGCACCAGCTTCCTGCGCGGCATCAAGCTGTAATCCCCCATCCTCATGCTGAGGAGGCCGCGCAGCGGCGCCGTCTCGCAGCATGGGCAACAGATCCCGTGCGTGTTGCCCACCCTTCGAGACGCGCCCTGCGGGCGCGCCTCGGGGTGAGGGCATGCGCCTGCACCGGATCTGCACGACCGCTCCGGAACGTGGCGGTTTTCCGGCGACTCGACGTGCGTGCCTGCATGACCGTGCGACGCTTTCGGCCGTTGTCCGAGTCATCCGCCACGCCTACAAAGGCGCACCCTCTCTCATGGTGTGCCAACGTGCGTACCCTGTTCTTCGTGCTGTCGCTTCTGCTGTTCGCCCTGCCCGCCCACGCGCAGCAGGTCACCACGCAGCCGCTGCCGCCCATCCCGACCATCGAGCCGCCGCCGCCGCCGACCTCGGCGGATTTCGCGACGCCGCCCAAGGCCGGCACCTGGCCGCCCAACGCCGCTGTCGCGGCCGCCGGGCCGCCGCCGGCCAAGGTCACCGTCGCCGTGCTGGGCGATTCCCTGGGCGACGGCATGTGGGGCGGGCTGTACCGGCTGATGGTGCGCGACAAGCGCTACAGCTTCTACCGCGGCGCCAAGAACTCGGTGGGCTTCACCGGCACCGACCTCACCGACATGATCGACGCGGCGGTGGCTGCCGGCCCGGTCGACGCCGTGGTGATGATGATCGGCGCCAATGACCGCCGCTCGTTCTTCGTCGGCACCCAGTCCAAGGCGCTGTTCCGCAGCAAGGCGTGGCAGGAGCTCTACGCCGGCCGCGTCGCCGGCTTCATGGACCGGCTGCAGCAGAACAAGCTGCCCACGGTGTGGATCCTGCTGCCGATCATGCGCGCCGACGACGCCAGCGCCGATGCGCGGCTGATCAACGACATCGTCACCGAGGCGGCCAAGACCCGGCCTTACATCAAGCTGCTGCCGACCTGGCAGATCACCGCCGACGACAGCGGCGCCTATACCTCGCATTTCAAGGATTTGAAGGGCGTGACCCGCCTGATGCGCGCCAATGACGGCGTGCATTTCACCGATCCGGCCTACGAGTTGATCGGCGATTCCGTGCTCAAGCTCTTGCGCGAGAACGTGCCACCGTTCAAGCTTCTGCCGGCAAAAAGCTAGAGTCGTCCGTCCCGCAGAAGGACGGCGGCCGTTCCCCCCTCACCTGGACGGACGACCACCGCCCATGATGCAGCGCTTGATCTCCGCGACTGCCCTCGCGCCGCGTCGCCTGCCGCTGTTTGCCGGCATTTTCGCCCTCGCCATCGTGCTCGCCTGCTCGCCCGACACCGGCGACAGCAGCGCCGGCAGCGCCGCGGCCGCGGCGCCGGCGACCCAGCTCGTCGGCCTGCACCGCCAGCTCAACGAGCTGCAGAGCGGCCGGCGCAGCCGGGTGAACATCGTGCAGATCGGCGACAGCCACACCGCCAACGACCATTTCAGCGGCCGCCTGCGCGAGCTGTTCCAGCGCCAGTTCGGCGATGCCGGCCGCGGGCTGATGCCGCCGGGCTACCCCTTCCCCTACTGGCGGCCCTACCAGGTGCGGGTGCAGCAGACCGGCTCGTGGCAGGTGCTGACCTCCAACCGCGTCGGCGCCGACGGCACTTTCGGCCTGTCGGGCTTCGTCACCCGCGGCAGCAAGTCCACTGATTCGATGTCGCTGGTGGCGGAGAATGCCAACGCCTCCGACGGCGGCTCCTTCGACGTCGCCGAGATCCACTACTTCAAGCGGCCGGGCGGCGGCGCGATCCAGGTCTATGTCGACGGCCGCTTCCATTCCGAGATCAACACGTCGGGCGGCGCCTACCTGCTCGATCGCGCCACCATCACCGCGCAGGGCGCGCGTTCGCTGGAGCTCAGGCCACGCGGCAACGGGCCCGTCGACATCGCCGACTGGGCGGTCTATCGCCGCCAGCGCGGCGTGACGCTCGCCTCGCTGGGCTTCAGCGGCGCGCAGATCAACATCCTCGGCCGCTGGGACTGGAAGATCACCGCCTACGAGCTGAAGCACCTCGATCCGGCGCTGGTGATCGTGGCCTTCGGCACCAACGAGGGCTTCGCCGCGAAGGAACGGCTGGGCGATTACGGCCAGGAGTTCGGCTCCTATGTCGACCTGATCCGCCACGCCGTGCCCAACGCCTCGGTGGTGATCGTGGGCCCGCCCGACGCCGATCGCTTCCCGTCCTATTGCGGGCGCGGCGGCGGTGCCGGCGCAAGCTGCGCGCCGCTGCGCGGGGCGGAGATCGAGAACTACACCGCCATGCTCAACGGCCGCGACCGCAAGCTCTGCCGCTGGCACGCACCGGCGGCGCTCGCCTATGTGCGCGAGGCGCAGCGCCAGGCGGCCCGGGCGCGCAACCTCTACTTCTTCGACTGGTCGAGGGTACAGGGCGGCGATTGCGGCGCCGACCGCTTCGCGCGCGAAGGGCTGGGCCACGCCGACCACGTGCACATGCGCGAGCCCGGCTACCAGCTCACCGCCGACCGGCTGTTCAACGAGCTGATGGCCGGCTACCGCCGGCGCTGAGATGAACCCATACCGTCGTCCTGAGCGCAGCGAAGGACCCGGCGGCATTGCGGTCACGCTTGCGTGCCGGGTCCTTCGCTGCGCTACAGGGGCCGCGGACGGCCCCGAGGACGACAACGCCACGCGATGATCTTCCCGACGCTGAACTTCCTGCTCTTCTTCCTCGTGGTGTGCCCGGTCGCCTGGGCGCTGGCGATCAGCCGCGCGCATACCCTGCACAAGCTGTCGATCATCGCCGCGAGCTATTTCTTCTACGCCTTCTGGAACTGGCGCCTGGCCTTCCTGCTGTTTTCCAGCGTGGTGCTGAACTTCGTCGCCGGCCGCCTGATCGATCGCACCCGCGGCACGCCGTGGTGCAAGCGCGTGGTCACGCTGGCGGTGATCCTCAACCTCTCGCTGCTGGGCTTCTTCAAGTACTACGGCTGGTTCCTCGAATCGCTCGACGCGCTGCTGCGCTCGCTCGACATCGAGCGCGAGCTGCCGTTCCTCGGGATCGTGCTGCCGATCGGCATCTCGTTCTTCACCTTCCAGGGCATCTCCTACATCGTCGACCTCTATCGCGGCGATCTCGACCGCTCGCGGCCGCTGATCGACGTGATGTTCTTCATCTCGTTCTTCCCGCACCTGGTGGCCGGCCCGATCGTGCGCGCCGCCGCCTTCCTGCCGCAGCTCGAGAAACCGCCCAATCCCAACCGCGTCTTCGTCGGCCTGGGCCTGATCCTGATCATCTGGGGCGTGTTCAAGAAGGCGATCGTCGCCAACTATCTCGCCGTCAGCCTGGTCGACAAGGCGTTCTTCGATCCCACCGCCTTCGGCGCGGTCGACCTGCTGTTCGCGGTCTACGCCTACGCGGTGCAGATCTATTGCGACTTCAGCGCCTACAGCGACATCGCCATCGGCATCGCCGCCCTGCTCGGCTACCGCTTCCAGCGCAACTTCAACCAGCCCTACCGCGCCGAGACCCTGGCCGATTTCTGGCGCCGCTGGCACATGTCGCTGTCGAGCTGGCTGCGCGACTACCTCTACATCCCGCTGGGCGGCAATCGCGGCGGCGAGCTCAAGACCTACCGCACCCTGCTGCTGACCATGGTGCTGGGCGGCATCTGGCACGGTGCGGCGTGGAAGTTCGTGATCTGGGGGGCGCTGCATGGCGGCTTCCTCGCCGTCGAGCGCGCCACCGGCTTCGCACGCGACGCCGAAGGCAAACCGCGGTGGCGCCGCGTGCTCGGCGTGCTGCTGATCTTCCACTTCGTCTGCTTCTGCTGGATCTTCTTCCGCGCCGAGAATCTGTCGCGCGTGTGGGAGATGCTGACGGGCCTGGCCGACTGGTCGCGGCCGTCGGAGCTGCTGACGCCCTTCCTGTTGACCCTGATCGCCTTCGGCCTCGCCATCCAGTTCACGCCGTCCGACACCTTGCAGCGTACCGACCGCCTGTATCACCGCCTGCCCGGCTGGGCGGTGGGCGTGCTGATCGGCGTGATCCTGCTGGTGATCGAGGCGATCGGCGGCGACGGCGCCGCGCCGTTCATCTACTTCCAGTTCTGAGGGAGCACGGGTGATGAGCACGACCGACGACCTCGCCCCCGGCACGATCGAGCTGGAGACCGGCATGCGGCCGCAGCGCCTGCGCGTGCTGCCGCCGATCATCGCCATCGCGCTCGCCATCCTGCTGGTGTTCAACAGCCAGGGCCTGGCGAAGTGGTCGCGCGACCTGCCGCCCTCGGCCTTCAACCTGCACGTCGCCGACGCTGCCAACTGGTGGCACGAGACGATGCTGAAGCTCGGCCCGGCGAAGGCGTTCCAGGCTCTGCGCGATGCGATCGGTGTGGAGCTGAAATAGTCCACGCATAATTCATTCACGTCGCCGCGGGGCGCGCGGGCGTAGACTGCGCCCATGGACTTCTCGAAATACGACACGCGCCATTACCCGACCCTGCCGGTGCGCGAGGGCTACGGCGAATGGGCGCGCACCTACGAGGACACCGTCCTCGACCTGATGGATCTGCGTCTGCTCGCGCGGCTGCGGCGCGTCGACTGGCCACGCGTGCAGCACGCGGTCGATCTCGCCTGCGGCACCGGCCGTATCGGCGCGTGGCTGCGCCAGTCAGGCGTCGTCACGCTGCACGGCGTGGACTTCACCGAGGCGATGCTCGAGGGCGCGCGCGGCAAGGGCGTCTACGATCGACTGACTTTGGCGGACGTCGGCGCCACCGGCCTCGATGGCGGCGCCTGCGATCTCGCGACCATGGTGCTGGCCGACGAGCATCTCGCCGATCTGCGGCCGGTCTACCGCGAGGCCGCGCGCCTGCTGGCGCCCGGCGGCCGCTTCGTGCTGGTGGGCTACCACCCGTTCTTCCTCGTGATGGGCATTCCCACGCATTTCGATCGCGCGTCGGGCGATTCGGTGGCGATCGAGAGCCATGTCCATCTCACCAGCGACCATGTCGCGGCCGGCCTGGACGCCGGCCTGCGCCTGGTCGAGATGGTCGAAGGCGTGGTCGACGAGGAGTGGGTCGCGGCCAAGCCGAAATGGCGCAAGCATCTGCATCGCCCGGTGAGCTTCGCCCTGGTCTGGGCCAAGGATCAGGTGGCCGCTTCGGTCTCCACCAGCCGCGCGTAGCTGCCGTCGGACAGGCGCAGGCGCGTCCAGCGGCAGCGGCCGCGCCGGATCGGCACTTCCGCCGAGGTGTTGGCGCCGGTCAGCACCTCGACCTCCGGCGGTGCCTCGCCGTACCAGCCCAGGGCCGGCAGCGCGGCCTCGGCGCGTGCGATCGCCTCGGTGTGGAAACGCCACATCGAGGTGCCCGCCAGCTCGCTTGCCGACACCTTCCAGCGCCGCTCGCGCGCCGGCGACGCGGCCAGCAGGCGATGCGTCAGATCGCAGACCAGGTGGGTCTCGCGCGCCGAGTGGCGCACCAGGCGGCTGAGCGCCTGGTCGGCCGCGCCATCCAGCCGCGCCGCCATCAGCGCGCGCAACGCGTCGCGTTCGCGGGGCGTTGGCGTCTGGTGGCCGGCCTCCCAGCGCGATACGGTGGCCTGCGACACGCCGAGCAGCTCGGCGGCGTGGCCCTGCTTCATGCGGCGCAGCGCACGCCAGACGCGCAGCGAGCGCCCGAGATCGCCGGCCGCGCGCACGGCGTTGTCGGTCCTGTTCATGACGATGTCCCTTTCGCCGGCACCATAGCCATCGTACGACGCCTTGCAACCCGGCCCGCACCTCCCGAAGATGGGGCGAGGGCGCAGTAGAAATTCCGGAGGATCCATGCCACCGGCCGACACGCCAGCGTTCGGGTCTCTCGAGATGGCCGCCCTGTTCGGCCTCGACCCGGACATCGCCTATCTCAACCATGGCGGCTTCGGCGTCACGCCCGCGCCGGTGCGCGTGACGCAGGACGTCTGGCGCCGCCAGATCGAGGCCAACCCGACGGCCTTCTTCGACCGCGCGCATTTCACCCCGCTGGTGCGCGCTGCCGCCAACCGCGTGGCCAAGTGGCTGGGCGGCAGCGGCGAAGGCTGGGTGTTCGTCGCCAACGCCACGGCGGGATTGAACAGCGTGCTGCGCTCGGTGGGGCTGAAAGCCGGCGACGAGGTCGTCGTCACCGACCACGGCTACAACGCCGTGCTGCAGGCCGCGCTCTACGAATCCTCCGCGCCCGGCGCCAAGGTCGTGACCGCGCGCCTGCCCTGGCCCGACTACAGCCACGACGGCGCCGTTGCGGCGATCGAGCAGACGATCACGCCGCGCACCAGGCTGGTGATCGTCGACCACATCACCTCGCCCACCGCGCTGATCCTGCCGGTCGCACGCATCGCCGAGCTCTGCCGCGCCCGGGACGTGCCGCTGGCCGTCGACGGCGCGCACGCGCCCGGTCACCTGCGCGACGTCGACGTGGTGGCGCTGGGCGCCGACATCTATGTCGGCAACCTGCACAAATGGGCCTTCGTGCCGCGCGGCTGCGGCGTGCTGTGGGCCTCGCCCGCGTGGCGCGAGCGGCTGCACCCGCCCGTGATCAGCCACGGCTACGGCCAGGGCTACACCGCCGAGTTCGACTGGCAGGGCACGCTCGATCCCACGCCGCTCCTGTGCATCGAAGCCGCCTTCGACTTCGCCGAGCAGATCGGCCGCGCGCGGCTGGTGGCGTGGAACTACGGCCTGATCGAGCACGCCGTGCCGGCGCTCTGCGCCGCGCTCGAGGTCAACGAGGCGACGCCGCCGGAGGCGCGCGCCATGATGGCGACCATCGCGCTGCCCTCGCGCATCTCGGGCACGCGCGACAACACGCTGGCGCTCAAGCGCAAGCTGCGCGAGGAGCACGCGCTGGAGGCGCAGATCGTGCCCTTCCAGGACCGCGCCTGGGTGCGCATCGCCGCGGCGCCCTATCTCTCCGCCGACGACTTCGCGCGGCTCGGCGTGGCGTTGCGGGAGGTCATGGCGTGAACGGCGAGCGCGACTGGCGGGCGGGTTGAGTTGGATCAACGACCGGGCGGCGGCCACGTCGTTCAATGGCTCGGTGCCGACATCGAACACAGGGCTCACCAGCGACGAAGCGCGCCGGCGTCTGGCCCGCGAGGGGGCGAACGAGCTGCCTTCGGCCGGCCCGCGAAATCCCTGGCGGATCGCCCTGGAGATCCTGCGTGAGCCGATGTTCGGCCTGCTGCTGGCGGGCGGCGCCATCTATGCGGCTCTGGGAGACATGCTGAGCGGTGGCGTGCTGCTGGCCTTCGCTTCCCTCTCGGTCTCGATCTCCATCGTCCAGGAAGTGCGCAGCGAACGGGTGCTCAGCACGCTTCGCGCCCTGGCGAGCCCCCGCGCCGTGGTGATCCGCGACGGCGAACGGCGGCGGATTCCGGGTCGCGATGTGGTGCGCGACGATATCGTGCTGGTGTCGGAGGGAGACCGCATCCCGGCCGACGGCGTGCTGCTGGAGGCGCGCGAGCTTCTCGTCGACGAGTCGATGTTGACGGGGGAGTCGGTCGCCGTGGCCAAGCGGGCCCGCCGGTCCGAGGCCGAGGCCGTCGATCGCGCGACGGCAGAAGACGACGCGGCGGTCTTCTCCGGCTCGCTCGTGGTGCGCGGCTC
>CAYNOF010001247.1:0-3368 GCA_964398335.1 uncultured Rhizobiaceae bacterium | reverse complement strand
GAGGGCGAGTTCTGGACCGCCAGGCGCGGGCTCGAGCTGGGCCTGGTCGACGGCCTGGGCCACCTGCGCGACGTGCTGCGCGAGCGCTATGGCCAGAAGGTCCGCCTGCCGCTGGTCGGCGAGCGCCAGGGCGGCTTCGTGCGCCGCCTGCTGGGCCTCGCCTCGGTCTCCCTGGCCGACGGCGTGCTGGAAGCCGCCGAGCAGCGCGCGCTGTGGGGGCGCTACGGCTTGTAATCGCACTTGAAATGTGAGCAATCACTCAGTACATTGCCCCGCACCCATAGAAACCCATGTGAAGCGGGGTAAGGAGCCATGGCCTCCGACGTTTACGGCTTTCCCACCGGCGCCCGCGGCTACGACATCGTCGACAGCCTGATCATGCCGTACTGGAAGCCGGCGCTGCGCGACCTCGGCAAGCGGGTCGAGCATCCCTTCCAGTCCGGCTACAAGCTGCACGTCACCGCCCAGCCGCGCGACGCCGAACGGGTGGCGAAGGCCGTGCTGCCGGCGCTGCAGAAGGCCAACCTCGACCACAAGGTGGTCTACCCGCAAAGCGCCTACGGGGAGATGTGCCAGGGCCTGCAGGCCGGCAAGTTCATCACCATCTACCCCGGCCCGCTGATGGACAGCTACACGCGGCTGCTGGGCGAGCTCGACCCGCTGCTCAACAGGCTGAAGCAGGGCGGCGTCAGCCCCGGCGCGGTGCCGCAGGACCGCCAGAAGGGCCACACCGTGGCCGAGAACAAGGCCGGCACCAGCGGCTTCCTGTGGTACATCACCACCAACAGCTACTTCAAATAGCCGCGTTTGCGGCCTACAACAGCCGCATGGGTTTCTTCGGCAAGATCCTGACCATCGCCGCGGTGATCGTCATCGCCTGGTTCGGCGGGGGCTGGGGGCCGCAGCAGTTCGGCGCGGCAAAGACGGCGGCCCGCCAACCGCAGTCGCCGCCGCCATCCGAGCCGGCCGCGCGCGCCGGCCGGCCGCAGGTCGAGGACCTGGTGGCCTGCCGCGTCTGCGGTGCCTACGTGCCGGCGGGAACGGTCCACTGCGACAAGCGCGCGGCGTAGGGGGCGTAACTTGACCGCCCGGGGAGCGGCCACCTATATGGTGCGCCGCCGAAAACCCGCCTAGCCAGGCGCAAATCCATCGGGAATCGAGACCGTGGCCCTCGCCGCCGAGGCTGGAAAGCCGACCTGTTTCCAGGAACTGATCCTGACCCTGCAGCGCTACTGGGCGCGGCAGGGTTGCGCGATCCTGCAGCCCTACGACATGGAGATGGGCGCCGGCACCTTCCACACCGCCACCACCCTGCGCGCGCTCGGCCGCGAGCCGTGGTACGCCGCCTACGTGCAGCCCTCGCGCCGGCCCAAGGACGGCCGCTACGGCGAGAACCCCAACCGCCTGCAGCACTACTACCAGTTCCAGGTGATCCTCAAGCCGTCGCCCCAGGACATCCTCGACCGCTATTTCGGCTCGCTGCGCGCCATCGGCATCGACCCCGACCTGCACGATTTGCGGCTGGTCGAGGACGACTGGGAGAGCCCGACGCTCGGCGCCTGGGGGCTGGGCTGGGAAGTCTGGTGCGACGGCATGGAGGTGACGCAGTTCACCTATTTCCAGCAGGTCGGCGGCATCGAGTGCGAGGTGACCTCGTGCGAGATCACCTACGGGCTCGAGCGGCTGGCGATGTACCTGTTCGACAAGAAGAGCATCTACGACCTGCCCTACAACCAGCCGGGCTCGGAAGTGCCGCTGACCTACGGCGACGTGTTCCAGCGCAACGAGCGCGAGCAGTCGACCTACAATTTCGAGCGCGCCGACACCGAGATGCTGTTCCGCCACTTCGCCGACGCCGAGAAGGAGTGCGGCGCGCTGCTCGGCGGCAGCAACGCGAAGCTGGCGCTGCCGGCCTACGAGCAGTGCATCAAGGCGAGCCACGCCTTCAACCTGCTCGACGCGCGCGGCGTGATCAGCGTCACCGAGCGGCAGGCCTATATCGGCCGCGTGCGCGCGCTGGCCAAGGCGTGCTGCGAAGCCTGGCTGGCGAAGGCCTGAGCCATGGCCAAGCTCGTTCTCGAATTGCTGTCCGAGGAGATCCCCGCGCGCATGCAGGCGCGCGCGGCCGAGGATCTCAAGCGCCTGTTCACCGAGGGGCTGAGCCAGGCCGGCCTCGACTTCGCCTTCGCCGCCACCTTCGCCACGCCGCGCCGGCTGGTGCTGGCGATGGACGGCATCCCGCTGCGCTCCGCCGACGTGCGCGAGGAGAAGAGGGGCCCGCGCACCGATGCACCTTCGCGCGCCATCGAGGGCTTTCTGAAAGGCGCGGGCCTCAGCTCCCTCGACCAGTGCGAGAAGCGCGACACCGGCAAGGGCGAGTTCTTCTTCGCGGTGATCGAGAAGAAGGGCCGCAACGCCACCGAGGTGCTGCGCGAGGTCATCGGCAAGGTGATCAGCGGCTTCCCGTGGCCCAAATCGATGCGCTGGGGCGCGCGGCCGCTGGTCTGGGTGCGCCCGCTGCAGCAGATCCTCTGCGTCTTCAACGGCGTGCCGCTGAAGGGCGGCATCGTCGAGAACCGCGCCGATTCACCCGATTTCTATTTTGACGCCGCGGCCCAGGGCGGCAGCGGCTCGCGCTTCGTCTTCGTCGAGAACCCGCGCGAGCGCGACGTCATCGTGCCGGCGCGCGAGACCACGCGCGGCCATCGCTTCATGGCGCCGGGCGAGATCCGCGTCGAGGGCTATACCGACTACGTGCGCAAGCTGAAGCAGGCCTATGTCATGGTCGATGCCGAGGAGCGCAAGGCGGTGATCCGCACCAAGGCGGAGACCGCCTGCCGCGAGGCCGGCGTCACCCTGGTGAAGGACGACGGACTGCTGTCGGAAGTCGCCGGCCTGGTCGAATGGCCGGTGCCGATGATGGGCACGATCGATCGCGCCTTCATGGACGTGCCGGCCGAGGTGCTGATCACCTCGATGAAGACGCACCAGCGCTACTTCGCCTGCCACACGCGCGGCGGCGAGCTGGCCAACCGCTTCGTCGTCGTCGCCAACACCGTGGCGCCCGATGGCGGCCGCGAGATCGTCGCCGGCAACGAGCGCGTGCTGCGCGCGCGTCTCTCCGATGCGCGCTTCTTCTGGGACCAGGACCGCAAGGCCAGGCTCGAGGACCGGCTGCCGGCGCTGAAGGATATCGTCTTCCACGCCAAGCTCGGCACGCAGGCCGAGCGCGTCGAGCGCATCGTCAACCTGGCGCAGGCAATCGTGACGGCCGAGAGCTGCGGCTTCTTCCACATGACCGACCCCGCGCATGTCGAGACCGCGGCGCGGCTCGCCAAGGCCGACCTCACGTCAGGCATGGTGGGCGA
>CAYNOF010001246.1:0-3924 GCA_964398335.1 uncultured Rhizobiaceae bacterium | reverse complement strand
GAAATCTCTCGAATCGCGTTCCATGAGAGCATGCACAATCAACTGCGACTCGATGATTCCATGCATGGACGGACCGGCTTCGCCAAGGCCGTGCCGGTCGGCAACGCGCCGGACGCGACAAATGTAAGCCAGATGGCGGCGGCGCTCGGTACGCTCGTGCCGCAATGGCCGAGCGGATTTCAGGCGTGGCTGGATTGGGACAAGTCGCGCATCTGACCGCCGACGGCGTATCAGCCGTCCGCGGCCGCCTTGCGTCGGGCGAGGCTTTCGGGCGGCCAGATCTTGTCCATCTCGTAGAAGATCTCGAAGGCTGGTGCGCCGCCTTGGAGGTTGACCCAGGGCTGCTTCGAGCGGGTGAAGATGTGCACGTCGGGCGACACCGATGTCGGATCGTCGAGCGTGCCCACGCGCACGAAGCGCAGGTAGCCGCGCCTGCCGTAATCGCTCCACACCGCCGTATGGCAGGCGGCGCAGCGGTAGATGTCGTGCGGGCGGCCGCTCTCGGAGGGACCGTCGGTGCGCTGCGGCTCGCCGGCAAGCATCTCGATCCTGGCGGTCTCGATCAGCGCGTTGACCACGAAGGCGCTGCCGGTCAGCCGCTGGCACTGCCTGCAGTGGCAGCAATGTACGAATATCGGTGGCGCGGTCAGGCGATAGCGAATCGCGCCGCAGCTGCAGCCGCCGGTCAAGCCTGATGTCATCGTGGCCTCCTCGGCACTGCATTCCCGCGACGGCATCCGCACAAGGACATCATCAGGATCCGACAGCGCGCATGACGACGCCGGCGACGGCGCCGATGAACAGCAGGATGCAGGCGATCGCCTGGACAGCGAAGCCCGGCACGCGCCTCTCCACGGCCCGGCTGTAGCCGACATGGTACCAGGCCCGGCCGCCGATCCAGACAACGCCCAGCGCAGCCGCCGCGACGTCGTTGAGATAGGCCGCAGCGAGCCACATCGGCACGAGGAAAATCGGCAGCCACTCGAGCGTGTTCAGGTGCACGCGCACGACGCGCTCGAAATCGGGGTTGCCGGTCATGGCCGGATGCTTGATGCCGAATTTGCCGCGCGCAACCGCGACACGCGTGCCCAGGAAGAAATAGAACGCGATCGCAAGCAGCGTAACGATGGCGGTGTAGTAGGGCATGACGTTCCTTTTGCGCGGACGAGCCTGCGGCCCGCTTGCTCACATATTGCCGCCCGGATAGCTGATGACAGTGCGGGTGTCGTTGGTCAGGTACTGGCGGGACACGCGGTAGCGCATCTGCCACTCGGCATTCTTCACCAGCCGGATGTCCTCCGAGAGCATGCCGAGCGCGATGCGGGCCCGGGTGTAGGCTTGAGCCGTGCCCAGCGGCACCAGACCGGCGACCACCGCATCGACCAGGGCCGTCAGTTCCATGCAGAAGGCGCCGTGCTCCGAGTTCTTGCCGAGCACATCGAACGTGGCGTGGCCGAACTCGTGGTAGATCACGCCGAAGTAGTAGTTCGAATTCGACTCCGTGTCGCCCATATCGCCGATCAGGACCATGCGCTCGACCTCGACGCCGTACTTGCTCTTGACCGAGCGCGAGCCGATGCCCTTGTCCACGAACAGCCCGTTCTGATCGCCCTTCAAGGTCCAGACGCGCCCGCCATCGAGCACGCGATGCGCCACGTCCTTGAGATCGGCACGGTACTTTTCCAGCGCATGCTTGCGCGCAAAAGCCACGTGCTCCTCGATCGTCCTCAGCATCGCCTCGCCCGGCATGTCGGATACTCCTCTCGTCGGGAAACGACCGCATCGCGGCAAACGCGCTGGACAAACGATACCATCGCGGGCGCAGGACCGACATGAGATCCGTGGCGGGGTTGCGACAGGCGCGGTACGCTCGCTCGTGTCAGCCGGCCAGAAGAGCCGGCGACGGGAGGAACCCATGAGGCTTCGCCGCAGGCAGTTCCAGCACCTTGCCGTCAGCACGTTGGCGTTCCCCGCAGTCTCCAGGCTCGCGTCGGCGCAGGCCTGGCCGTCGCAGCCGGTGCGGCTGGTCGTCGGCTTCGCGGCGGGGCAGGCGATCGACATCCTGGCGCGGCTGATCGCGCAGTCGTTGACCGAGCAGTTCGGCCAGCAGTTCATCGTCGACAACAAGCCGGGCGCCGGCGGCAACATCGCCACCGAGTCCGTCGCGCGTGCGCCGGCCGACGGCTACGCGCTGATGATGATCGGCGCCAACAACCCGATCAACACCACGCTCTATGACAAGCTGGGCTTCGATCTGCTGCGCGACTTCGCGCCGGTGGCCGGCATCTATCGCGTGTACCAGGTGATGGAGGTCAATCCGGCGTTTCCGGCGAAGACCGTTGCCGAGTTCATCGCCTATGCCAAGGCCAACCCGGGCAGGATCAATTTCGGTTCCGCCGGCACCGGTTCGGTGGCGCATGTCAGCGGCGAGTTCTTCAAGATGCTGGCCGGAATCGAGATGCAGCACGTGCCCTATCGTGGCGCGCCGCTGGCGCTGGCCGATCTGCTGAGCGGCCAGGTGCAAGTCATGTTCGACAATCTGCCGTCGTCGATCGAGCACATCAGGGCCGGCCGCCTGCGCGCGCTGGGCGTGTCGACCTCCAAGCCGCTGGACCTGCTGCCTGACGTGCCGACGATCGGCCAGGTCGTTCCGGGCTTCGAGACCAGCGCTTTCGCCGGCCTCGGTGCGCCTTCAGGCACGCCGCGCGAGATCGTCGGGAAGCTCAACACGGCGGTGGGCGCGGCGCTCGCCGATGCGAAGATCGCGGCGCGCATCGTTGACCTCGGCGGCGTGCCGATGCCGATGGCACCGGCCGAGTTCGGCGCCTTCCTTGCCGCCGAAACCGAGAAATGGGCCAAGGTGATCAAGGCCGCCGGGATCAAGCCCGGCTGAGGGTGCAAGAGCCCGTTCCTGTCAGACCTTCTGGCGCAACGCCATGCTGCAGCGTCGGTTGAGGCTGGCGCGGATTTCCTCGTCGGCGGTCACCTGACGGGCTGCCGCCGGCGAATGGCCACGGGCCAGCAACTCCATCTCGATATCCAGGAAATCCTCGCAGCGGCCGGAATCCGCCAGCGTGTATGCGACGTCGCGCAGATTGCCACCCACTTCGTGCGTGTTGGACATTACCTCTCCCCTCGGTCCCGTGCGCATGAAACAACAGGCGCGAGTGAACAGCTGTTAAATGGGGTGAGCGGTCACGCTAAAGGAGCGTGAAATCAACTATCTGCAGACTGTCTTTCAATTGACGTGGCGATCGTGTCGCGGCCGGCGTTCCGCCGCTTCAGGGCGCCGACGAGGTCGAAATCCCCGCCCAGGACAGCACTTAGCCGGCCCGACCGCCAGCCGGCGCCATCGCGCACGATGGGCGCCGGGCGCTCGCGGTACCGCCGCACGATGGCCGTCGACGCCGGCAGGCAGGCCAGCAGGTGCCCCACCATTGCGCGCGTATCCGCGCCCGGCTGGGTTGGCTCGCGCGGGCCGGCGACGGCACTGACCCGACCGACCAGGCGGCGGGGGCTTTCCTCGCCATGGCCTTCCTCCAGCACGTGCAGCCCGCACTCCGCCGTCAGGGTGTGGAAGGCGCCGAAGCCGGTGATGTGCAGAATCGGCAGGCCGGCGCCGTCGGGTGAGGGCAGGGTGCGCAGCTTCAGGCGGCGCTTGTCCGCCCACTGGCGGTACATCGCGGCGAGGCGCTGGCACCAGGCCGCCGCCTGCCGACCGTCGCCGCCCTCATCGAGCAGGACGGGCTCGATGTGCAGCAAGGCGTCGACCGGCGCGTCGGTGCGAAAATCGGCGAGGCCCTGCGACACGTTCCACAGCTGCAGCGCCAGCCGGCCGGCGAGCTCGCGTGCCGCGCGGGTGTCGCCCCCTCGCGTGGCCGCATAGCGCCGCGACAGGGCCCCGGCCGTGCGTGCCGCCTCGGC
>CAYNOF010001245.1:0-8024 GCA_964398335.1 uncultured Rhizobiaceae bacterium | reverse complement strand
ACCGGTCGGCGAAGGCGGGGTCGCCTTGCTCATAGACCGCATAGAGCGCGTTCACCAGGCAGTCGCCGAACGCATAGGCGTAGACGTAGAACGGCGTGTGGATGAAGTGCGGGATGTAGGCCCAGTAATGCGCGTACTCGGGGTGGAAGCGCAGCGCCGGCCCCAGGCTCTCGGCCTGCACGTCGAACCAGATCTCGCCGATGCGGTCGGCGGTGACCTCGCCCTTGCGGCGCTCGGTGTGCAGCCGCAGCTCGAAATCGTAGAACGCGATCTGGCGCACCACGGTGTTCAGCATGTCCTCGACCTTGCCCGCCAGCATGGCGCGCCGCGTCTTCTTGTCGGGCGCACCCTTCAGCAGCGAGCGGAAGGTCAGCATCTCGCCGAACACCGAGGCGGTCTCGGCGAGCGTCAGCGGCGTATCGGCCTGCAGGTAGCCCTGCGGCCCCGCCAGCACCTGGTGCACGCCGTGGCCCAGCTCATGCGCGAGGGTCATCACGTCGCGTACCTTGCCCTGGTAGTTCAGCAGCAGATACGGGTGCGCCGAGGGCACGGTGGGATGCGCGAAGGCGCCCGGCGACTTCCCCGGCCGCGTCGGCACGTCGATCCAGCGGTTGTCGAAGAAGCGCTTGCCGACCTTCGCGAGGTCGGGCGAGAACGCAGTGTACGCATCCATGACGATACGCGTGGCGTCGGGCCACGGGATGACGCGGTCGTCGGCATCGGGCAGCGGCGCGTTGCGGTCCCAGTAGTCGAGCTGCCCGACGCCGAACCACTTGGCCTTGAGCTTGTAGTAGCGGTGCGACAGGCGCGGATAGGCGCTCTTCACCGCCGAGACCAGCGCGTCGACGACCTCGTCCTCGACGGCGTTGAACAGGTTGCGCTGCGAGGGCGGGCGCGCGTAGTGCCGCCACTTGTCGTCGATCTCCTTGTCCTTCGCCAGCGTGTTGGTCAGCAGCGCGAAGACGCCGATATTCTCGCCCATCACCTTGCCGAAGGACTGCGCCGCGCGCTGGCGCACGGTGCCGTCGCGGTCGCTGAGCTTGTGCAGGATCTGCGCCGAGGTGAGAAGCTCGTTGTCGAAGGGAAAGCGCAGCCGCGCCATGGTCTCGTCGAACAGCCGGCTCCAGGCGCCGCGGCCGCTGGGGTATTTCTCGTGCAGCAGCTTCTCCAGATCGTCGGAGAGCTGGTGCGGCCGGAAGGCGCGCGAGTCGCGCAGCCAGGGCGCGTAGGCGCGCAACGCCGCCGATTCCGCCTTCTTCGCGTCGAGGACCGCATCCTCCAGCCGGTTGATCTCCAGCGAGAAGAACAGCACGTCGGAGGTGATGTTGGTGACGCGCTCCTGGATGTTCTGCTGGAACTGGCCGATCTTGGGATCGCTCATGTTGCCGGCGTAGAGCAGCGAGGCGTAGGAGCCGATGCGCGCCAGCACTTCCTGCAGCGCCTCGTAGCGCTTGATCGCGGCAGCGAACGCGTCGCCCGACAGGCCGGCGAGCTTGCCCTGGTAATCGGCCGCGAACGCCTTGGCATCCGCCTCGGCCTTCTTGAGGTCCGCCTCGAGCACCGGCGAGTCCATCGCCGGATAGAGATCCGACAGATCCCAGGTCGGCAGGTCGCCCAGCTGCACGGCGGCGGCGCCATCGGGCGCAAAGGTCCTGGTCATCATGAACTCCCGGAACGCAGGGTCGGTAGGCGCCAAGATATGGCAAGGAGGCAACGGCCGGCCAAGCCATACCATCTAATCTTTTCTTTCCTGCGAGGCCCAGTCGCCGCAAGCTGCTGTCGCGTCTCCGCCGTTTGTCGGCGCTTTCGGTCTTTGTTCCAGGTGCAGTGCACTGCGCATTGAATCCGGGTTATCAAAAGGTTAGCTCTGCTGACCTAAGCCGGGTTCTGGAGGCACGGGTATGCCCATCGCCGCGGTTAGTCTCGACGACAAGTACGCCCTCGAAAGAGGCCGCGTCTTCCTCACCGGCACGCAGGCGCTGGTGCGCCTGCCGATGATGCAGCGCCAGCGCGATGTCGCCGCCGGGCTGAACACCGCGGGCTACATCTCCGGCTATCGCGGCTCGCCGCTCGGCGGGCTTGACCAGGCATTGTGGCAAGCCAAGAAGTTCGTCGAGAAGAACCACATCCAGTTCGACCCCGGCACCAACGAGGACCTCGCCGCCACGGCGATCTGGGGCACGCAGCAGATCCACCTCGTGCCCGATCCCAAGTACGACGGCGTTTTCGCCATGTGGTACGGCAAGGGCCCGGGGGTCGACCGCAGCGGCGACGTCTTCAAGCACGCCAACATCAATGGCACGTCCAAGCACGGCGGCGTGCTGGTGCTGGCCGGCGACGACCACATGGCCAAGTCGTCGACCATCGCGCACCAGAGCGAGTTCGCCTTCGTCGACGCCATGATGCCGGTGATCAACCCGGCCGGCGTGCAGGATTTCCTCGACCTCGGTCTGCACGGCTGGGCGATGTCGCGCTACAGCGGCTGCTGGGTCGGCTTCAAGGTGATCGGCGAGACCGCCGACACCTCGGCCTCGGTCTACGTCGACCCGCAGCGCATCGACATCGTCCTGCCGACCGATTTCGAGATGCCCCCCGGCGGGCTGAATCTGCGCTTCCCCGACGACTTTCTCGAGCAGGAACGGCGCCTGCATCTGTTCAAGCTGCCGGCCGCGCACGCCTACTGGCGCGCCAACAAGCTCGATCGCGTGACGCTGGGCGCGCCCGACGCGAAGCTCGGCATCGTCACCACCGGCAAGGCCTATCTCGACGTGCGCCAGGCGCTCGACGAACTGGGCATCGACGAGGATGCGGCGCGGCAACTCGGGCTCGCGGTCTACAAGGTCGGCCTCACCTGGCCGATCGAGCCGCAGGGCGTGATGCGCTTCGCCGAAGGCAAGCGCGAGCTGCTGGTGGTCGAGGAGAAGCGGCCGTTGATGGAGCAGCAGATCAAGGACCTGCTGTTCAACCTGCCGGCCGCCCAGCGCCCGCGCGTCGTCGGCAAGACCGACGAGAATGGCGCGCCGCTGATGCCGACCTGCGGCGAGATCGTGCCGCTGCACCTGGCGCAGGTGATCGCCGACCGGCTCGGCATCGAGGCACGCAGCGAGCGCCTGAACCAGAAGCTCGAGGCGCTGGCCCGCCGCCGCGGTGCGCCGGCGCGTAACACGCCGGCGATGTCGCGCGTGCCGTATTTCTGCTCGGGCTGCCCGCACAACACCTCGACCAAGGTGCCCGAGGGCTCGATCGCCATGGCCGGCATCGGCTGCCACTACATGGCGCTGTGGATGGACCGCCAGACCACCGGCTTCACGCAAATGGGCGGCGAAGGCGCCTCGTGGGTCGGCCTGTCGAAGTTCACCAACACGCCGCACATCTTCCAGAACATCGGCGACGGCACCTACTTCCACTCCGGCTACCTTGCGATCCGTCACGCCATCGCGACCAAGACCAACAGCACCTACAAGATCCTCTACACCGACGCCGTCGCCATGACCGGCGGCCAGCGCCACGACGGCGACCTCACGCCGTGGAAGATCAGCCGCCAGGTCCATGCCGAGGGCGTCGGCCGCATCGCGCTGGTCACCGACGATCCCGACAAGTACCCGCCCGGCCTCGACTGGGCGCCGATCACCACCTTCCACCCGCGCGCCGATCTCGACGCCGTGCAGCAGGAGCTGCGCCAGTGGCCGGGCGTCTCCGCCCTGATCTACGACCAGACCTGCGCCGCCGAGAAGCGCCGCCGCCGCAAGCGCGGCACCTTCCCCGACCCGCAGAAGCGCGTCTTCATCAACGAGGCGGTGTGCGAGGGCTGCGGCGACTGCTCGGTGAAGTCGAACTGCGTTTCGGTGACGCCCGTCGAGACCGAGTTCGGCCGCAAGCGCGCCATCGACCAGTCGAGCTGCAACAAGGACTTCTCCTGCCTCAACGGCTTCTGCCCCAGCTTCGTGACCATCGAGGGCGGACGCCTGCGCAAGGGCAAGGGCTCGAACGCAAGGTCGACGGCCGGTGATTGGCCGGAGCTGCCGCAGCCCGCGGTGCCGAAGATCGGCGAGCGTCCCTTCAGCATGCTGGTGACCGGCATCGGCGGCACCGGCGTCGTCACCATCGGTGCGCTGCTGGGCATGGCCGCGCATGTCGAGGGCAAGGGCTGCGCCGTGCTCGACATGGCCGGCCTGGCCCAGAAGGGTGGCGCGGTGATCAGCCATGTGCGCATCGCCGAAAAGCCCGAGGACATCCACGCCGTGCGCATCGCCGCCGGCGGCGCCGACCTGCTGCTGGGCTGCGACGTCGTCGTCGCCGCCGCGCAGGACGCGCTGAGCAAGGTCGAGAAGGGCGTGACGCACGCCGTCATCAACACGCACGAGACCATCACCGGCGACTTCACCCGCAACCCCAACCTGGAGTTCCCGGGCAAGCTGCTGCGCCTGTCGATCGAGGCGGCAGCGGGCGCCGAGGCCTGCTCCTTCGTCGACGCCAACCGCATCGCCACCGCCTTGATGGGCGATTCGATCGCGTCGAACCTCTTCATGCTGGGCTACGCCTGGCAGAAGGGCCTGGTGCCGATGTCGGCGGAGGCGATCGAGCGCGCCATCGAGCTCAATGGTGCGGCGATCGAGATGAACAAGCAGGCGTTCCTGTGGGGTCGCCGCGCCGCCCACGACATCGCCGCGGTCGAGAAGCTGGTGGCCCCGCCGGCGCCGATCGCGCGCCTGCGCCAGACCTCCACCAGCCTCGCCGAGATCGTCGAGGCGCGCGTCAAGCTGCTGACCGCCTACCAGGACGCCGCCTACGCCCTGCGTTACAGCGCCATGATCGACAAGGTGCGCGCCGCCGAAACCTCGCGCGCGCCCGGCACAAGCGGGCTGGCCGAGGCGGTGGCGCGCAACTACGCCAAGCTGCTGGCCTACAAGGACGAGTACGAGGTCGCGCGCATGCACGCCGATCCGGCCTTCGCCCGCGCCATCGCGGCGCAGTTCGAGGGCGACTACAGGATCAAGTTCCACCTCGCCCCGCCGCTGCTCGCCGAGCGCGACGACAAGACCGGCCACCTGGTGAAGCAGCAGTTCGGCTCGTGGATGATGTCGGCGTTCCGCGTCCTGCGGCACCTGAAATTCCTGCGCGGCACGAAGCTCGACATCTTCGGCTGGACGGCGGAGCGACGCATGGAGCGTCAGCTCATCGCCGACTACGAGACGACGCTCGAGGAGATCCTCAACAAGCTGTCGCCGGCCAACCACGCCACGGCGCTGCGCCTGGCCAACCTGCCGGACGAGATCCGCGGCTACGGCCATGTGAAAGAGGCCAATGTCGCCAAGGCCCGCAAGGCCTGGGACACACTATTGGCCGCGTTCCGCAATCCCGCACCGCTGCGCCAGGCGGCGGAATGAGCTGGGTTGCCGGCGTCGACGGTTGTCGCGCCGGCTGGATCGCTGCCCTGCGGAACCTCGAAAGTGGCGCGTGGTGCTTCCGCTACGCCCCGTCTCTTGCGGCTATTGCTGACGCGCCGCAGCGGCCGAAGATCATCGCCGTCGACATGCCCATGGGTTTCCTCGATCAGGCGCAACCCGGCGGGCGTGCCTGCGAGCGCGAGGCTCGGCGGCGGCTGAAGGGCAAGACCAGCTCCGTGTTCGCGGTGCCGGTGCGCGCCGTGCTTGCCTCGCCCACCTACGTCCACGCGTTGGCCGCCAACCGCGCCAGCTCCGGCCACGGCCTCGGCCTGAGCAAGCAGGCCTGGCATCTCGTGCCCAAGATGTGTGAGCTCGATGCGTTGCTGGAGAGCCACCCGCTCCTCCGCAAGCGCGTGTTCGAGGCGCATCCCGAGCTGGCATTCGCGCGCCTCAACAAAGGCGAGCCTGTTCTTGCATCGAAGAAGACCGAGGAAGGCCGGCGGATACGGCTCGCATTGCTCGCTGCAGCCGGCTTTCAACGGGCGGATGCTCGATGGGCCGAGCATCGAGCCGCGCACAAGCTGCGCCGCGCCGATGTCGCCGCCGATGACGCCTACGACGCCCTGGCGGTCTGCGTCACCGCGCGCCGTATCGCCGAGCGTGACGCGATCGTCCTGCCGTCGAAGCCCGGCCGCGATGCGCGCGGCATCGAGATGGCGGTGCGTTACTAACCCTCGCGCAGCTTGCGGGCTTGCTGCGCGGCTGGCCGAGCCCAGCAGGTCTCGAACCAGCGCTTCACGTCGGGGAAGTTCGCCAGGTCGGGATATTGCAGCAGGCGGTAGCAGACCGAGGCGACGTTGACGTCGGCGACGGTGAAGCGGTTGCCCACCAGCCAGTCGCGTCCCTTCAGCGCGCCGTCAAGGATGCCCAGCGCGCGGTCGATCTTCGCCTTGGCGATCGCGGCGATTGCCGGATCACGCTGATCGGCCGGCCGCAGGACCGCGTGCGTCGCCCAGTCGATCAGCGCCTGCTCGATCTCGTTGGCCGCCCACCGCGACCATTGCGCGACGACGCCGGCCTCTGCCGGCGACTTCGCCTTCATGTCGGGCGCGTACTTCTCGGCGAGATAGATGTTGATCGCCAGCGACTCGAAGATCTGCACGTCGCCATCGACCAGCGCCGGCATCTTGTCGTTGGGATTGACGCGATGCAGCGCGGGATCGGTGATCTTGCCGTTGGTGGTGGCAACCGGGACCATCTCGTAGGGCTGGCTGGTCTCGCCCAGCATCCACAGACAGCGCACTGCCCGCGACTGCGGCACGCCGTAGAGCCTGATCACGGCCTCAGATCATCCCCAGCGCCTGCTTGTAGACGTCGAGGATCGCCTCCTGCTCGTCGCGGTCGGCGGCGTCCATCTTGCGCAGGCTGATCAGCTTGCGCATCGTCTTGACGTCGAAGCCGCCGCCCTTGGCTTCGCTGTAGACGTCGCGGATGTCGCCGCCGATCGCCTTGCGTTCCTCCTCCAGCTTCTCGATGCGCTCGACGAAACTTTTGAGGCGCTCGGCGGAGATGTTGCCGGGCTTGGTCTTGATGGGACGGCTGCCGTCGGGCATGGCGTTCCTCGCTGGGCTACGATTCGGTGACACCGACCGTACGGAGCGCCGCCCTTCGCTTCAACGAAACCCCGCCTGCGAAAGACGGGGATAACGGGGGTAAAGCCCCCCGATCAGTGCTTGTGCTTTTCGAAGCCCTTCTGCTGGGCCGGCGTGGCGTCCTTCTGGTACTTCGCCTTCCATTCCTCGTAAGGCATGCCGTAGACCACCTCGCGCGCCTTGGGGTCGGGCATGTCGATGCCGCGCGACGTCGCCTCCTCGCGGTACCAGCGCGACAGGCAGTTGCGGCAGAACCCGGCCAGGTTCATCAGGTCGATGTTCTGCACGTCGGTGCGGCCCTTGAGGTGCTCGACCAGCCGGCGGAATGCCGCGGCCTCGAGCTCGGTCCTGGTCTTGTCGTCCATGATGGCAACTCCCATCCGGTTGCGTCGTTCGCTCTGGAGATAGTATAGCGCGCCCGCGAATGCGATAGAGGGCCCATGCCGGCGAAGAAGAACCCGTTGAACCTCAACAATCTGCAGCTCAAGACCCTGACCCTGCTGCAGGAGCTGGCCCGCCATCCCGAGATCAGCCGCACGGACGACGCTACCGGCCGGGTGACCATCGACGAACTGCCGCACCCGCACGGCAATCATTTCCACATCGGCCAGCGCGTGGTGATGAGCAGCAACGCCACCGGCCTGCACAATCCCTCGGTCTACCTGGCGCTGGCGCGCAAGGGGCTGGTGGCGCCGGCCGGCGGCATCGAGACACCGACGCTCACCGCCGAGGGACTCACTTACGACACCGGCCTGCGCGACGTCATCCTGATGGGCTCCGATCACTGACCGCGACCGGGATGCTGGCCATCTCGAAGCGCGCGCCGTAGACCTGCCGGAGCATGTCGGGTGCCAGTGCCGCCCCCGGCGGCCCATCGCCGACAATGCGTCCGCCCGACAGCACGACGACGCGGTCGGCATAGCGCGACACCAGCGCGAGGTCGTGCAGCACGACGACCACGATGGCGCCGCGCGCCGCCTCCTCA
>CAYNOF010001244.1:0-1574 GCA_964398335.1 uncultured Rhizobiaceae bacterium | reverse complement strand
TCAGCGCCGGCAGCGCCTGCGCCGGCACCTTGCGGCGCTGGCGGCGCGCCTCCGCCAGCAGCGCGCCGGCGCGATCGATCACGGCGCGCAGCACCTCGGCCAGCCGGTCATCGGGCCGGCCGGTGAACAGCGACTCCGGGTCGATGTCGCCCATCAGGTCCTGCGGCAGCATCAGCCGGCGACGCGCCGCGAGGTGCGGTGTCGCGCGCGCCAGCCCGACCAGCGCCCAGGCCGTGCCGACCGCCGCGGCGGCCGCACGTGCGTCCTCGTCGTCGACGCCCAGCATGTCGAGCAGCAGCAGCGAGAGCGCGCCCGACGTCGCGTGGGCGTAGGCCTCCAGCGCGGCGAGGCTGTCGAACGGCTGGTCGTCGAGGTCGCGCAGCCGGCCCTCGAGCAGGGCCTCGAAGCGTTCTTGCGGCGGGCGCTGGCGCGCGATGGCATCGGCCAGCGGCGCCACCACCTGATGGGCGCGCACCTGCCCGGCATAGGCCTCGGCGATCGCCTCGCGCCACCATTGCAGGCGGATCTGCCCCAGCATCGGCTCGCGCACCACCTCGCGGGTGCGGGCGATCTCGGCATTGAAGGCCAGCAGGGCCCACAGGTCGCGGCGCGCCGACTCGGGCGCGAAGAGCGTGCACAGCCAGCGGTCGTGATCCGCCGCGCGCGCGAAATCCGCACAATAGGCCCACGCCGCGGCCAGCCCTCCGGTGCTCATGGCATCGCGTGTCGACGCCATGATAGGCTCGGCTGAAAGGGCCTCATGCGAAGGCCACACAATGAGGGAAGCCCATGGCCGCCATCCTGAGTTCGCTCGGCCGTACCGTGCTGGCCGGCTTCATTCTACTGGTGGTCATCGTCGTCGTCGCCGGCCTGCTGCTGGGCGACGGCGTCGTGACGCCGAGCCACGGCTGGGCGGCCAACGTCGTCATGCGCTGGCTGCACGTGCTGTCGGGCCTGATGTGGGTCGGCCTGCTCTACTACCTGAACTTCGTGCAGATCCCGACCATGCCGCGCATCACGCCGATCGAGCACCGGGCGGCGATCACCAGGTTCATCGCGCCCGCCGTGCTGTTCTGGTTCCGCTACGCGGCGCTCGCCACCGTGGTCACCGGCCTGCTGCTGGCGATCATGAACCGCTACGTGGTCGACGCGCTGCTGCTGCACAAGGCGCACTACCCGCTGGGCATCGGCATGTGGCTGGGCCTGATCATGGCGATCAACGTCTGGTTCGTGATCTGGCCCAACCAGCAGCGGGCGCTGGGGCTGGTCGATTGCCCGGCCGACCAGCGCCCCAAGGCGGCGCGCATCGCGATGCTGGTGTCCCGGGTCAACGTCATGCTGTCGATCCCCATGCTGTTCTGCATGGTCGCCCAGCAGAACGGCGGGTTCTAGAAAAGGACCTTTTCGTCAGATTGCGGGTGCCAATTGGCTTGCCGCCGGCCTATACCAAGGGTCTTCCGCGGCTCCCTCCACGGCCCGCCGCGGCTCCGTCGTCGTAATGTGGAGTGGGAGATCGCCCATGGCTTTCGAATTGCCGCCTCTGCCCTATGCCAAGGACGCGTTGGCACCGCACA
>CAYNOF010001243.1:0-2863 GCA_964398335.1 uncultured Rhizobiaceae bacterium | reverse complement strand
GGCACGGTCCCGGCCGAATTGCGCGTGCCGCTGCGCAACCCCGACTTCGCACCCTTCCTGCAGCGCGTCGCCGACGAGAAGCCCGACGCGGTCTTCATCTTCGTGCCGTCGGGCGCCGGCACCGCCGTGATGAAGCAGTTCGCCGAGCGCGGCCTGGACAAGGCCGGCATCAAGCTGATCGGCACCGGCGACGTCACCGACGACGACATCCTCAACGACATGGGCGACGTGGCGCTGGGCACGATCACCAGCATGCATTACTCGACGGCGCATCCGTCGCCGGAGAACAAGGCCTATGTCGCGGCCTTCACCAAGGCCAATCCACAGCTGCGGCCCAACTTCATGTCGGTGGGCGGCTACGACGGCATGCACCTGATCTACGAAGCGCTGAAGAAGACCGGCGGCAAGACCGACGGCACGGCGCTCGTCGAGGCGATGAAGGGCATGAAGTGGACCAGCCCGCGCGGCCCGATCTCGATCGACCCCGCGACGCGCGACATCGTGCAGAACGTCTATGTGCGCAAGGTCGAGCGCGTCGACGGGCAGCTCTACAATGTCGAGTTCGCGACGTTCGAGGCGGTCAAGGACCCAGGCAAGGCGAAGTGATGCACATCCACTACCCTCCCCCGCTGGCGGGGGGAAGGTAATCGTGCTCACCATCCTCTTCGACGGGATCGCCTATGGCATGATCCTGTTCGTGCTTGCCTGCGGGCTGGCGGTGACGTTGGGGCTGATGAACTTCATCAACCTCGCGCACGGCGCCTTCGCCATGGCCGGCGGCTACGTCACCGTGCTGCTGATGAATCGCGCCGGCGTGCCGTTCCTCGCCTGCCTGCCGATCGCCTTCGTCGCCACCGCACTCCTCGGCGTGCTGCTCGAGCGCACGCTGTACGTCCATCTCTACCGCCGCCCGCATCTCGACCACGTGCTGTTCACCATCGGGCTCACCTTCATGGCGATGGCGGCGATCGACTATTATCTCGGCGCTACGCAGCAGATCGTGCGGCTTCCCGACTGGCTGCGCGGCCGCAGCGAATGGCTCGGCATCGGCATGGGCCATTACCGCCTGTTCGTGATCGCCATCTGCGGCGCGCTTGTGCTCACGCTGCAATCGACCCTCTCCTTCACCCGCTTCGGCAGCCGGCTGCGCGCCGCGGTCGACGACCAGCGCGTGGCGCGCGGCATGGGCATCGACGTCAATGTCGTCTTCGCGCTGACCTTCGCCGTCGGCTCCGGCCTCGCCGGGCTGGGCGGCGCGCTGGGCGCGGAGATCCTGGGCCTCGACCCGACCTTCCCGCTGAAGTTCATGATCTACTTCCTGATCGTCGTGACGGTGGGCGGCACCAGCGGCATATCAGGCCCCTTCGTCGCTTCGCTGCTGCTGGGCATCGCCGACGTCGCCGGCAAGTACTATGCGCCCAAGGTCGGCCCGTTCGTGATCTACGCGCTGATGATCGTGCTGCTGATCCTGCGGCCCAACGGCCTGTTCGCGCGCGGCCGCTGACATGGCGCGCTATCGCGACGGGGTCGTCTGGGCACTGATCGCCGTCATGCCCTTCGTGTTCCCCGGCAAGCGGTTGCTGATCAACGAGATCGCCATCATCGCGCTGTTCGCGCTCTCGCTCGACCTGCTGCTGGGCTATGCCGGCATCGTCTCGCTGGGCCACGCCGCCTTCTTCGGCATCGGCGGCTATGCCGCCGCCCTGCTCACCAAGTACGGCTGGACCGAGCCGGTCAGCGGCCTGCTGGTCGCCGCCGCCGCTGCCGCGATCGTCGGCTTCGCCAGCGCCTTCCTGGTGTTGCGCGGCACCGACCTGACGCGGCTGATGGTGACCATGGGCGTGGCGCTGCTGCTGCTCGAGCTCGCCAACCGCTTCACCTCGATCACCGGCGGCGCCGACGGCTTCGAGGGCATGCAGAAGGGCGCGGTGCTCGGCCTGTTCAGCTTCGACCTCGCCGGCCGCACCGCCTGCCTCTACAGCCTAGCCACGCTCTTCGTGCTGTTCCTGCTGGCGCGGCTGATCGTGCGCTCGCCCTTCGGCCTGTCGCTGCTGGCGATCAAGCAGAATCGGCTGCGCGCCACCTCGGTCGGCGTGCCGGCCGACCGCCGCCTGGTCGCGATCTACACCGTGGCCGCCGCCTATGCCGGTATCGCCGGCGCATTGCTGACGCAGACCACGCAGTTCGTCTCGCTCGACTGGCTCGAGTTCCACCGCTCCGCCGACGTGTTGCTGGTGCTGGTGATCGGCGGCAGCGGTTACCTCTATGGCGGACTGATCGGAGCGGCGGTCTTCAAGCTGATGCAGGACTGGCTCTCCGGCATCACGCCGCAATACTGGCAGTTCTGGATCGGCCTGCTGCTGGTGCTGCTGGTCCTGGTCGGCCAGGAACGCCTCACGACCGGCCCACGCGCCGCGTGGACCTGGCTCCGGCGCCGGATCATCGCATGACGGCCGCGGCGCTCGAAACCACCGGCCTGCACAAACGCTTCGGCGGCCTGCACGCCACGCGCAACGTGAGCCTAAGCGTCGCATCAGGCGCACGCCACGCGCTGATCGGCCCCAACGGCGCCGGCAAGACCACGCTGATCAACCTGCTGACCGGGGTGCTGCGCCCCGATGCCGGTACCATCCGGCTCGACGGCGGCGACATCACGTCTCTGCCGACGCACGCCCGCGTCCGCCGCGGCATGGCGCGCACCTTCCAGGTCAGCCAACTCTTTGCCGACTTCACACCGCTGCAGACCGTGACACTGGCGATCTCGGAACGACGCGGCCACGGCACGCAATGGTGGCGTACGATCACCCACGACCGCGCGATCGTCGACGAGGCCATCGCCCTGCTCGACTGCTTCGGCCTCGCC
>CAYNOF010001242.1:0-2252 GCA_964398335.1 uncultured Rhizobiaceae bacterium | reverse complement strand
TGGTCACGCGCTCAATGAACATAGAGAGCACACGCCGCGGGGCCCACACCGAACCCTGATTTACGATGCGAATGGCCTGCACAAATTCCGCCGGCGAGGCAGCTTCATCGACATAGCCTTTGGCGCCCGAGGCGATGGCTTTGAGGATGGTTTCTTCGTCCATGCCGGAGCCGGTGACAATGATGCGCAGATCGGGCCGCGAGGCCTTGAGGCTGGCCATCAGGTCAAATAGATTTTGCCCGCTGCGATTGCCCAGCAAAACCAGGTCGATACCTTGTAGACTGCTGATGTCCGCCAAGGCAGCAGAGAGCAATTCGAAATCCGGCTCGCTATCAAACAGAGCGCGGAATCCCACAAACCGCAGGGGGTCGCTTTCCACCACGGCAATTCGGATTGGTGGCTTTTTAGCCGGAGCAGCTTTCATATCTTTCCTTGGGGAGGATCTTGTGGTTAGCATAGTCTCAATGACACGGGATGGAAAGAGCCGGTAACGCTCGGCAATTACGCCGGTAACATCCAAAAATTCTGAGCCGTACGGGGTAAAAACGCATGAAATCTCAGGTTCTGCGCGCCTTTTGTCCGATTCTGATTCTCATACTGGCTGCCGCCGCCGTGGCCCAAACCGCCTATCAACCCAAGTTTCCCGGCGATCCGGCCCGTTCCGAATCGGAAGCCAGCGCCCTGGGCTACATGCGGACCGTTCTGCGCGCCCAAAAGCTTTACAAACAAAAGAACAATAAGTACGCCGCTTCCCTGGCGGCCCTGGTCCACACCGGTTCCTTCACCAAGCGCATGGTCAATACCGACCGCGGCGATTACAGCGTGGGATACAAACCCAACAAAGACGGGTTCGTGCTCGCCCTCACCCCCAAACAACTGGACGCAACCCACCGCTCGTTCTTTGCCGAGGAAGATGGCCTGATCCACGCGGACGAAGAAAAACCCGCCGACGCCAGCTCTCCCAAAGTGCAGTAAGAGAGGCTCCGGGAAAAAGGTACAGGAAAGCCCGGAGCCCGTTAAGAACTCGGAAGGACATCCCGGCCTCAAGCTGGCTACGGGGTCAGGAGGGGTTGCGGACGATCTCCGCGGCCCGGCCATTGCGGTAAGTGATGGTCATGGGACTGCCGCCGTTGGGGTAGTGCACCGTCTTGCTGGAGGAATCGGCGGAGCGCTCGGGCATGCCCATCCCGATGGCGAAATCGGCCTGCAGCTCATTCATTCCTGGCTTCACTTCGTGCTTGGCGATGGACTCCCAGATGTCGGCGGGCCAGTGCTTATAGAGCTGGCGCGGGTCCTCGATATAGAACATCTCATCGGAATAAATCTGATAGTCGCTTCCGCTCAGGGTGCCGATGGGGACCGCATAGGTCTTCCCTTCCTTTGCGAAGATGGCGATGACCTGCTTCTGGTCCGCGGCGCCGGGCGTAACGTCGGTAGCGACATCTTTGATCTGCAACTTCTCGATGGGCAGCAGCACTCCGGCGGGGTGGGAGAAGTCGCTGCGCCGGCGGGCGGAATCGTAAGCATAGTAGCTGTAGCGGTAACCTTCCTTCACCCAAACCGGCTGCTGCGAAAGCTGGCGGGCCGATTTCAGGTCATAAGGGCGGAGCCGCTTGGGGGTGACATAATAATCCGGGTTCAGGGGAGGCGCGGCCCGCTTTTCTTCTTGGGCGGCTTCTTCCCGGCCGGCGCGACGCTCATAAATGACGTAAGCCGCGCGCAGTCCGGCCACCACGATCAGGAGCGCCAATACGATCTGAATCTTCTGTTTGCCCGTGGCTTCCATGCCTGCCTACCTTAGCAGAAGCCGCGCCCGAAACCATACCCTGGGCGCCGTAGACTCGGGCACAATTTCCCACGTGGTCTGCGGTACACTAAATCTATGCCCGTCACGCAGGAAGAAGCCATCAGCGCGCTGAAACAGTGTTATGACCCCGAGATCCCGGTCAACATCGTGGACCTGGGGCTGATTTACGAGATCCGCTTCGATGCCGTGCCGGAAGACAAACAGGACGTCACCGTGGACATGACGCTGACGGCGCAGGGGTGCCCGGCGCATGTGCAGATCAGCGAACAGGTGAAAGCCCGGCTGGAGCAACTCCCCGGCATTCGCAACGCCGCAGTGAACATTGTGTGGAATCCGCCCTGGACCCCGGAGCGGCTGAGCCCCGACGCGCGCAAGCAGCTGGGGATTGAGTAAGGTTTTTTCGCAAAAACCCTAAAATCTTAAAACGCAGAGATCACGGAGATAG
>CAYNOF010001241.1:0-3442 GCA_964398335.1 uncultured Rhizobiaceae bacterium | reverse complement strand
GGTGAAGACCTCGCCCTTGACCGTCGAGCGCGCGAAGCTCTGCAGCCCGATTCCCGAGGTCGAGTATCAGGCGAAGCTGGGTACCGACCTGCCGCCGCGCGAGACACCCTACGGCGTCGAGGAGGTCACCGAGGCCGTGGCCTCGCTGCATCCCGGCCTGGAGCTGGCGGAGTGCCGCTTCGTCCATGACGAGCGCTTCCCGCCACTGCCGGCGATTCTAGCCGACGGCGCCGGTTGCGGCACGATCCTCCGCGGCCCGGCGATCGAAGATTGGCGACGGCGCGACATCGCCGGCCAGCAGGTCACGCTGACCTGCAACGGCGTGGTCCGGCGACGCGGCACCGCGGCCGATGCGCTCGACCATCCCATGGTGCCGCTGACCTGGCTCGTCAACGAGCTGTCGCGCACCGGCATCGGCATGAAGGCCGGGCAGATGGTCAGCACCGGCACGCTCACCGGCATGCTGACGCCCAGGCCGGGCGAGACCTACGTCGCCGATTTCGGGCCGTTCGGCAGCGTCACCCTGATCGTCACCTAGCCTCGCGAAACTGCAGGGCTGCTTGAACTTGCCCGCGCCGCAAGGCGCGCCCTACGATCCATCCAACACCGTTGGGAGGAGAATAGATGTTGAGATGGCTTGTGTCGGCCGCGCTGGCCGGCTCGCTGTGTGCTGCGCCGGCGCTGGCGCAGAAGAGCGGCGGCATCCTGAAGATGTACTTCCAGGACAACGCGCCCAGCGCCTCGATCCTCGAGGAGGCGACGACCTCGACGGTCGTGCCGTTCATGGGCATCTACAACAACCTGATCGTCTTCGACCAGATGCAGGAGCGCAACAGCCTCGAGACGATCATCCCCGATCTCGACAAGTCGTGGTCGGCCAACGCCGACAAGACACAGTTCAATTTCAAGCTGCACGAGGGCGTGAAGTGGCATGACGGCAAGCCGTTCACCGCCAAGGACGTGGTCTGCACCTTCGACCTGCTGCAGGGCAAGGGCCAGCAGAAGCTGCGCAAGAACCCGCGCCTGACCTGGTACAGCAACCTCGACAAGGTCGAGGTCATCAACGACCACGAGGTCACGCTGCACCTCAAGCGGCCGCAGCCCTCGTTCCCGATCCTGCTCGCCTCGGGCTACACGCCGATGTATCCGTGCCACGCCACGCCGGCGCAGATGCGCACCAAGCCGATTGGCACCGGCCCGTTCAAGTTCGTCGAGTTCAAGCAGAACGAGGTGATCAAGCTCACGCGCAATCCCGATTACTTCAAGAAGGGCAAGCCTTATCTCGACGGCATCGAGTTCACCATCATCGCCAACCGCTCGACGGCGATCCTGGGCTTCGTCTCCAAGCGCTTCGACATGTCGGCGCCGTACGTGGTGACGATCCCGCTGCTGAAGGACCTGAAGTCGCAGGTGCCGGACGCGAACTGCATCACCTCCTCGATGAACAACAGCACCAACCTGATCGTCAACAAGGACGCGCCGCCGTTCGACAATCCCAAGCTGCGCCAGGTCCTGCTGCTGTCGATGGACCGCAAGGCCTTCGTCGACATCCTCAACCAGGGCGACGCGATCATCGGCGGCGTGATGCTGCCACCGCCCGACGGCGTGTGGGGCCTGCCGCCCGAGATGTTCAACGAGGTCAAGGGCTACAGTGCCGACGTCGCCAAGAGCCGCGCCGAGGCGCGCGAGATCATGAAGTCGCTGGGCTACGGTCCGGACAACCGCATGAAGCTCAAGGTCTCGACCCGCAACCACCTGCTCTATCGCGATCCGGCGGTGATCCTGATCGACCAGCTCAAGGAGGTGTACATCGACGCCGAGCTCGACCTGGTCGACACCTCGGCCTGGTTCGCCAAGGTGGCACGCAAGGACTATTCGGTGGGGCTGAACACCACCGGCAACGGCGTCGACGATCCCGACCAGACCTTCTTCGAGCACTATGCCTGCGGCTCGGAGCGCAACTACACCAACTACTGCAATCCCGAGTTCGACAAGCTGTTCGTGCAGCAGTCGCAGGAGCTCGATCCGCAGAAGCGCAAGCAGCTGGTGTGGGACCTCGACCGCAAAATCCTCGAGGAAGGCACGCGGCCCATCGTGATGTGGAACCGCGCCGCCACCTGCCTGCAGCCCTACGTCAAGGGCTATGTCTCGATGGTCAACAGCCTCTACAACGGCTCGCGCTACGAGGACATCTGGCTCGACAAATAAGCCCTCAAGGCTTCAGGACCTGCTTCGTCCTGGCCAGCGCCTCGATGCGCGGCCAGGCGTAGAGCGCGGGGATCAGCGCGCCCCTGCCCCACAGCGGCACCTGGTCGGCGTAGTGCGGGCTGCCGGGATGGCCGGATGCGCCGTGGAACACCAGCCACGAGCCGGTATCCCAGGCGCCGACGTCGTAGGCGTAGCGGGCGATCGCGCCGTACGCTGCGTCGACGCCGGCCGAGGCCAGCGTGCCGTTGGCCCACACCGTGTCGCCGTCGCCGCCGACATCGATGCCGGGCGGGTCGAGCAGCGCTGCCGCATCGGGGAAGCTCGGCGACAGCGGATGCGAGAATTTCGGCCGGTGTCGCTTGCCCCATGCCGCCGGCTGATCCGCTGCGGCCACTTCGTCGAGCGCGGTGGCGATCAACTCGGCCCATGTGGCGCCGCCCAGCAACGCCGTATCGTGGGCGCGCAGCAGAGCCGGCAGCGTCCACCAGAGCTGGATCAGCGGCACGACGCCCGGCGGCACCTTGGTCAACGGATCGGCCGATGCGCGCGCGAGGCCGGAGCGTTCGGCCAGCAGGCGCGTCAGCGCACGGCGCACATCGATGTAGCGTGCCGCCGCGACCGAGCGCGGCGCCATATGGCCATCCCAGGCGGCGATCTCGTTGCGCAACGCCGTGCCGGCCGGCGTCTTCGGCAGCGCCTTGGCGACGTGGTCGCGGATTTCCATGCCCGGCAGGCTGAGATCGTCGAGATGAATCGACAGCATGTCGGGCAGGCTGGCCGCCGGCAGCGCGTTCAGCCGATCCATGATGCGCCGCGCGCGGTACGGCGGATGGCAGTCGGTGACGAGATAGTCGGCATGATCGTCGGCGACGAAGCGGTTGTTGGCGGTGACGATCGCGCCGCCCTGGGGATCGACGATGCGCGGCATGCGCTCGAACGGCACGTTGCCCTGCCATTCGTGCGCGCCGGTCCAGCCCGGCACCGGCAGCCAGCCATTGCTGCGCGGCCGCATCGGCACCAGCGCGCGGACGCGGTGGCCGATGTGACCTGCGGTGTCGGCGGCGACGAGGTTGTGGTCGATCAGGCCCCAGCCGCGCGTCGCCTCGTAGAAGTCGTTCAGCCCGGTCGCTTTCAGCATCGGCACCAGGCAGTCGAACGACTTGTCGATCACGGCGAACTGCGTCGAGCGCAGGGTGATGGCGGTGCCGGCCGCAGGCTCTCCGGCGATCACCGG
>CAYNOF010001240.1:0-3469 GCA_964398335.1 uncultured Rhizobiaceae bacterium | reverse complement strand
TCGGCTGGTATCCGACCTCGCCGTTCTTCGGCCCGGTGGTCGGCAGCAATCCCTACGGCATGGAAGGCTACAAGACCATCGCCTACGAGATCGCCGAGGCCTTCGACTGGAACCCGCCGGAATGGTTCGTGCTGCCGGTGTGCTACGGCGATGCGCTCTATGGCGCGTGGAAGGGCTTCGAGGAGCTGAAGGCGCTGGGCTGGATCGGGCGCGTGCCGCGCCTGGTCGCGGCCGAAGTCTCGGGCTCGATCGCCGCGGCGATGCAGAGCGGCGAGGCGATGCCGCCGGAGATCCCGCGCAACGCGCCGTCGATCGCCACCTCGATCGGCGCCAGCCAGGGCACGGTGCAGGCGGTCGAGGCGTTGCGGCGCAGCGGCGGCACCGCGGTCACCGTGACCGACGAGGAGCTGTCGCGCTGGGTCGTCACGCTCGGCGCGCGCGCGGGCATGTGGCCGGAGCCGTCCTCGGCCGCGCCCTTCGCCGCCATCCAGCGGCTGCGCGCGTCGGGCACGATCGCGGCCAATGATCGCGTCGTGGCTTTGGTGACGGCTTCTGGCCTGAAGGATGCATCGGTGATCGACAGCGCCTTGCCGCCGTCGCCTGTCGTGCGCGGTGGTTTGCCCGAGGTGCTCGAGGCGTTGCACGAGGTCTATGGGTTCGCACATGGCTGAGTTCGGTATCTCGATGGATGGCCGCGCGCCGATCGCCGACATCCCGGCGCAGGCACGGGCGGCGGAAGAGGGCGGCGCGTCGACCCTGTGGATCGCCTGCCATCTCTATCTGCGCGATCCCATCACCATGGCGGCGCTGGCATTGGGCGCGACGAAGCGCATCAGGATCGCGCTGATGGCGATGAGTCCCTATTCGACGCATCCCGTGTTCATCGCCATGGCCGCGGCCAGCCTCGAGGAGATGTATCCCGGCCGCGTGATCCTCTGCCTCGGCGCCGGCGCGCCGGCCGACCTGAAGGCCGCCGGCATCGACTCGCCGCGGCCGCTGCGCACCTTGCAGGAGGCGGTCGAGATCTGCCGCTCGCTGCTGGCCGGCGAGATGACCGACTACACGGGGCAGGTGTTCCAGGTCTCGGGACGGCGGCTGGCCAACGGCAAGCGCGACGTGCCGATCGTGCTGGCGGCCTCGCGGCCCAACATGCTGGCGCTGGCCGGCCGCGCCACCGACGGCGTGCTGATCTCGGCGGCGACCTCGCCGCCCTTCGTGCAGGCCTGCATCGGCCACGCGGCAAGCGGCGCGCCGGGCCGGCCGTTGCGCAAGCTGGACATCGTCTACACCAGGCTGGGCAAGACGGAGAAAGAGGGCATCGACCCGATCCGCCGGCCGATCGGCTTCGTGCTGCGCGGCGCGCATCATGCCGAGAACATCCGCCTGGGCGGCGCGTCGCTCGACCAGGCGGCCTTGGCCGCGGCCTACGCGGCGGAGAACTGGGCCGAGGTCGACCGGCTGGTGAGCGACGACGTGGTGCGCCGGCATGCCGCCTGCGGCACGGCCGGGCAGGTCAAGGCGAAGCTGGCGGAATACCGTGCCTTCGGCCTCGACGAGGTGATCATCGGCGGCATGGACGATGCATCGTCGATTGCCGCGGTGCTGGCGGCAGTGCAGTAGACCTCACCCTGAGGAGCGCCCGCGGGGCGCGTCTCGAAGGGTGGGCTGTTCGCTCGGTGGTGTCGCCCATGCTTCGAGACGGCCACTGCGCGGCCTCCTCGGCATGAGGCTGGAATGAAGGAACGACGATGAAGTTCAGCATCAGCCTGCCGACCTGCTTCGAGGGCGTGATGTATCCCATCCCCTTCGTCGAGCCCGGCGACTTCGTGCGCATGGCACAGCTCTGCGAGAAGCTCGGCTACCACTCGGTCTGGGGCAACGACCACATCCAGACCCAGGACTACGTGCGCGGGCTGTTTCCCGGCAAGGCGCCGAATTTCTACGAGCTGCTGACGGTGCTGTCGTTCTGCGCCGCGGCAACGACGACGCTCGAGGTCGGCACCGCGCTGGCGGTGCTGCCGATGCGCGATCCGTTCTGGCTCGCCAAGCAGGCCGCGACCATCGACCAGCTCTCCAACGGCAGGCTGATCCTGGCGCTGGGCATCGGCGCCTATCGCGAGGAGTTCGCCGCGTGGGCGCCGCGGCTCGCGCCCAAGGCACGGCGCGGCGAGATGATGGACGAGGGCGTCGCGCTGATGCAGCGCCTGTTCGGCGAACCGCGCGTGACGCATGCCGGCAAGTACTACGCCGTGCGCGACATCGAGATGTATCCGAAGCCCAGGCGCAATCCCTTCGCGCTGTGGATCGGCGGCCACAACATGGAGATGGTCGAGCGTGCCGCGCGCGTCGGCACCGGCTGGCTGCCGGGCTGGCGCCCGTGGCCCGAGCTCGCCGAGCGCATCAAGGTGCTGAAGGATCGCGCCACCGCGCTGGGCCGCGACCCCGACGCGATCGAGATCGCCCCGCAATTCTCGCTGACCATCGCCCAGACGGCGGAGGAGGCGGAGCGGCGCTACATGGCTTCAGGCCTGGTCGCGCACCGCAAGTCGCTGGCCTATACCGGCCGCGACCTGTCGAAGCAGGTCGTCGCCAACCTCGTCGGCTCGCCCGACCTGATCCGCGAGAAGATCGCCGGGCTGAAGGAAATCGGCGTCGACCACGCCTGCGCCCTGATGATCCCGGCCGACTCCATGGCCGAGTTCGAGGACCAGGTGGAGTGGTTCGCCAGGACGGCGATCACCCCTTGATCTTCGGCGTGACCTCCTCGCCGAACATCTGCATCTGGTCGATCAGCTCCTGCACCGAGTTGGCGGCGAAGTAGAGGCCGAGGAAGTGGGTGACGCCGGCCTCGCGGAAGGCGATGGCCTTGTCGACGATCTCGGCCGCCGTGCCGATCAGGTTGATGTCCTCGTGCGTCGCCGTGCCCTGGCCCTTCAAGGTCGACTTCGACAGCGACACCAGGTGCTTGTTCATCTGGCTCTTGCGGAAGCTCTCGACCGCCTCCTGGTGCGTCTTGCCGATATGCACGACGAATTGCGGGCAGACCTCGATGGTCTTGGGATCGCGCCCGGCCTGCTCGGCCGCCTCGTGCAGCTTCTTCACGCCGGCGCGGATGCGATCGACATGCATGCCGGCGGGCAGCCAGCCGTCGCCCCACTGCACGGTGCGCCGGATGTTGTTCTCGTTGTTGCCGCCGACATAGATCGGGATGCGCTTCTGCAGGGTCTTCGGATAGAGCTCGACGTCCTTGAACTTGTAGAAGCGGCCGTCGAACGAGGCGACGCGCTCCGAGAACAGCAGGCGCAGCGCCTGCATGCCCTCGTCGACGATGTCGCCACGGTCGATCTTCGTGCCCGGCTGAAGCGCCAGGAACTCCTCGCGATAGGCGCCGATGCCGACGCCGACCTCCAGCCGCCCCTTGCCGAAATGGTCGAGCGTGGCGATCTGCTTGGCGGTCACCACGATATCG
>CAYNOF010001239.1:0-5621 GCA_964398335.1 uncultured Rhizobiaceae bacterium | reverse complement strand
GATAGGCGCGGCCGAGATTGTTGAAAGCGATGGTCGGCTCGGGCTTGCCCTCGTTCCAGGCCTTGGCGAGCACCGTCTCGAAGCGCTCGAAGCCCTGGGCGGCGACGTCGGCCATCAGCGCGTCGCGGTCGCGGAAATGGCGATAGGGCGCGGCCGCGCTGACGCCGGCGGCGCGCGCCGCCTCGGCGAAGGTGAAGCCTGCCGGGCCTTTCTCGCCGATCAGGGCTCGCGCCGCCTCGATCAGCGCCTGGCGCAGATTGCCGTGGTGATAGCCGCGCTCGCGGTCTTTCCAGCTCATGTTAAAGGAGTTTACATTGAACCCGCCGCCATGGAAACGACGCTGCCCGACCGGCTGCTGGACTACCTGCGCGCCGTGCTGGGTGCGGGGATCGGCTATGAGGCAGCCCCGGCGCGCCTGAGCGGCGGTTTTGACACCGTGATCATGGCGTTCAGCCTGGCGGGCGCGCCGCCGCAATGGCAGGGCGGCCTGATCCTGCGCCTGATGGCGCAGGCCCGCCTCGCCGACCGCGTGCGCCGCGAAGCGGCGACTCACGATGCACTGACCGGCGCCGGCTTCGCCGCGCCGCGCGTGCTGCGGGCGGAGACCGACGGGACGCCACTGGGCCGCCCGTTCCTCATCATGCAGCGCCTGCCGGGTGCCAACATGGGCGCCGGCGGGCTGGTGTCGATCCTGCGCGCTCCGCGCGTGCTGGCGACGGCGCAAGCTGGGTTTCATCGCGTGCCGCCCGAAGCGCTGCGCGAGAGCGCGCGCCGGCTCGGGGTCGACGCGGCGATGTTCACGCTCGAGGGCGAGGTGGCCCGCCTGGCAAGGCGGATCGCCGAGGGCGGATTTGTCGGCCTGGGCGCCGGCGCAGCATGGCTGCACCGTCATCGGCCATCGCCGGCCGAGGCCGAGGTGATCTGCCATGGCGACTATCACCCGCTCAACGTGATGCTGGATGGCGGGCGTTTGTCGGGTGTCATCGACTGGTCGCAGGCGATCATCGCCGAGCCGGCCTTCGATGTCGCCGCGACCACCGTCATCCTGCGCTTTCCCTATCTCGGCGAACCGCGCTGGTCGCGCGCTCCGGTATGGCTGGCGCGGCGCCTCTTCCTGCGCCGCTATCTCGGCGCCTATCGTGCCGCGCGGCCGTTCGATGCGCGGAACCTCGCGTATTTCGAGGCCATGCGGGTCCTGCACGCGCTCGCCGTCGCCGGCGAGACGCCGACGTCGCCGCGTGACCCGTGGAACCAGCCGCACACCTTGGCCGCGCTCTACGGCCACTTCGAACGCATCAGTGGCCTGCGTCTGCGGATCTGAGGCGCGCTTTTTCGCGGAACTTTCCCGCTGTGCTCTCGGATGACTTACTGAGCGTCTGTTCACTTCCAGTCCTGGCACGACGGAGGGGAGCATGGCCGACTACAGCGAGCGACGGGTCCAGATCATCCGGAACATCGTTCCGCAGGTCGTGCCCAGCACCTATGGCGAAGCCAAGTTCAAGCGCATCGACAGCAAGTGGAAGCCGGGTGACGCCTACACCACCTGCGGCGGCCTGCCGGGCTTCGTCGCCGGCGAACTCGGCGTGACCGACGAGGTCAGGCGCGAGGGCATCACCGGCGGCGGTCTGGCGAGCATGCGCGACGCCGCCATCAAGCGCGGCGCCTGGGTGCATCACAGCATGCTCAATCGCCGCCTGGCCGGCGGCATGAACCTCGAGAGCAGCATGAACCGCCCCAAGCCGGGCGATTTCTACATGCTGTGCAGCGGCGACGAGAAGCGGCACGAGGAGTTCTGCAACTGCATCACGCCGGAGAAGGGCAAGATCTACCGCGGCGCCACCATCGAGCATGTCGGCATCATCGTCAGCGCCGAGGGCACGCTGTGGAAGACCGCCGACGCCGGCCAGCCCGGCGGCCAGATCATGGTCAACGGTGTCGCCAAGGCCATCCAGGCGGCCAAGTACTCCGACCGCAAGTTCGATACGGCGACCGGGCTGCTGGTCGGCGAATACGACGGTAAGGGTGGCCGCCCGATGCGCCGCCTGTGCGGCTGGATGGACGTCGACAAGTTCCCGTTCCTGAAATATGCGAGCTGATCGCGATCTGCTCAGGCAAGCGTCTCGGCGAAGCGGACAACCCAGTCACGCTGCTGATCCGTGTCGGGCACGGCGACGCCACGCGCCGTGGCGATTCTGTCCAACGCAGTCAGTGGCTCGATGCCTGCGCAAACCAGCGTGCAGGCAGCGATAACGGCCGACCGCCCGATCCCCACTCGGCAATGGATGGCGATCCGTTTGCCATCGCGCAACATGTCTGCAAGGTGCTGCGCCAGGGACCGCGCCTCGCGCAACGAGGCGGGAATGCCGCGGTCCGGAATAGCGAATGAGATGAATTCCATGCCGCAGGCGCGGCAAAGCTTCTGCTCGTCGCGCAGACCAAGCTCCGCGATCTCGCTGTGCTCGAGCAAACTGACGACGACGTCGACAGCCTGTGTGCGCCATCCAGCGATCTCGTCCTCGAGCCATTCGCCGGTGCGTGGTCGAGCCATGATTGCAAGGTGGCCGGGACCCGGCGCGTCGATCCAGTAGATGGACGAGAGCATCAGCCCGGCAGGCCGAGCGTCGACCAGAGTTCGTCGATGCGCTTCACCACCGTCTCCTCCATCGCGATCTTGGTTCCCCATTCGCGGTTGGTCTCGCCGGGCCATTTGTTGGTGGCGTCCAGCCCGATCTTGCTGCCCAGCCCGGATACCGGGCTCGCGAAGTCGAGATAGTCGATCGGCGTGTTCTCGATCGTGGTGATGTCGCGCGCCGGATCCATGCGGGTGCTGATCGCCCACATCACGTCCTTCCAGTCGCGCGCATCGATGTCGTCGTCCACGACGATCACCCACTTGGTGTACATGAACTGACGCAAGTAGCTCCACACGCCCATCATCACGCGCTTGGCGTGGCCGGCGTAGGCCTTCTTCATCGACACCACGGCGATGCGATAGGAGCAGCCCTCGGGCGGCAGCCAGAAATCGACGATCTCGGGGAATTGCTGGCGCAGGAGCGGGATGAAGACCTCGTTCAGCGCTTCGCCCAGCACGCTGGGCTCGTCGGGTGGGCGGCCGGTGAAGGTCGAGAGGTAGATCGGATCGCGCCGCATCGTCAGAGCGCTGATGGTGAAGACCGGGAAGCGCTCGACGCTGTTGTAGTAGCCGGTGTGATCGCCGTAGGGGCCCTCGTCGCCGTAATCGTCGAGGCTGACATGGCCCTCGAGCACGATCTCGGCCTCGGCCGGCACCTTCAGCGGCACGGTCTTGCAGTTCACCAGGTCGACCTTGCGGCCGCGCAGCAGGCCGGCGAACTGGTACTCCGACAAGGTGTCGGGCACCGGCGTCACCGCGGCGAGGATGGTGCCGGGGTCGGCGCCGATCACGACGGCCGCGGGTAACGGCTCGCGCTTGCCCGCCTTCTGCCAGCGCGCATGGTGCTGCGCGCCGCCGCGATGCTTGAGCCAGCGCATCAGCGTCTGGGTCTTGTTCAGCACCTGCATGCGGTAGATGCCGAGGTTGAAGCTGTCCTGGCGATCGCCCTTGGGATTGGGACCCTGCGTCACGACAAGCGGCCAGGTGATCAGCGGCGCCGGCTCGCCCGGCCAGCAGGTCTGGATCGGCAGGCGCGACAGATCGATGTCGCCGCCTTGCAGCACGATCTCCTGGCACGGCGCCGTGCCGCCCAGGATGCCCTCGCCGATGGTGCGCGGCTTCATCGCCATCACCGTGCGCAACAGCGGCAGCATGTCGAGCGCCTCGCGCCAGCCGCCCGGCGGCTCGGGCTGGCGCAGGAACGCCAGCGTCTCGCCGACCTCGCGCAACTGGTGCGGCTCGCGGTCCATGCCCCAGGCGACGCGCTCGACCGTACCGAAGAGGTTCACCAGCACCGGCATGTCGTAGCGCGAGCCGTCGTCGCGCACGGCGTTCTCGAACAGCACCGCCGGCCCCTTCCGGGCCAGCAGGCGGCGATGGATCTCGGTCATTTCCAGCTTCGGCGAGACCGGCGTCTTCACGCGCACCAGCCGGCCGTCGCGCTCGAGGCGGGCGATGAAGTCGCGAAGCGAGGCATAGGGCATGGGCGGGTCCGGTTCTGTAACCGCCCCGTTATAGCCGAGTGGTTCACTGCCGCGGCGGGGAACCTCGCGGCCGTTCGACGGTTGTGCTGCCAGGGGAGGCGGGTTCTCCGCCACCATCCCCAGCCCAGCCACGGACGGATTGCCATGTCGAGCGAGGACCTGCACGCGCCGCGCGAGCGGCTCAGCCCCAAGACCCTGGCCCTGCACCAGGCGATCACGTCGCTGATGGAGGAGCTCGAGGCCGTCGACTGGTATCGCCAGCGCGCCGACGATTGCGACGATGCGGCGCTGAAGGCGATCCTGCTGCACAACATGCGTGAGGAGATCGAGCACGCCTCGATGGCGCTGGAGTGGATCCGGCGCAACGACGCCGATTTCGACAAGCAGCTCAGGACCTACCTGTTCTCCAGCGGTGACATCCTGCAGGTCGAGGAGAAGGCAGAGAAGAAGTCGTAGCAGTGGTACAATGTCTTTTGTCACGACGTGATGGGGGACTTCACGGATGCCGATCCTGCTCGGCTTGCTTTATGCGCTGAACATTCTTTGCATCGTGCATTCGGTCCGCTCCGGCCGCGCCAATTACTGGATCTACATCCTGGTCCTTGCACCTGGCGTGGGTTCACTGTGCTACCTGTTCATGGAGCTGCTGCCGTCGGCGCGTGGCACGCGCACGGGGCGTACCGTGGAATCGGGCCTGCGCCGGGCCATCGACCCCGACCGGTTGCTGCGCCAGCGCCAGCTGGAGTGGGACCGCACCGGTACGCCCAAGGCCGGCATGGAGCTGGCCGAAGAGCAGGTCGCGCGCGGCAATCACGCGGCGGCCCGCCTGCTGTATTCGCAGATCATGACCGGCATGTACGAATTCGATCCGGCGATGCTGATCGGCCGGGCGCGGGCGGAGTACGGGGCCGGCGACTACGCCGCCGCGCGCCGCTCGCTGGAGCTGGTGCAGGAGCACAATCCCGGCCATGTCTCGCGCGCCGGCCATCTGCTATACGCCCGCACCCTGGAGGCGCAGGGCGAGATCGGGCCGGCGACCGAGGAGTACGAGGCGCTGGTGCCGACCTACCCGGGCCCCGAGGCCAAGGCGCGGTTCGCGCTGATGCTGGAAGCCAACGGCCAGACCGCGCGGGCGCGTAACCTGTTCGCCGAGCTGGCGCGCACCCAGGATCAGTGGCGGCAGAGCCTGCTGCCGGAGGACCGCGCGTGGTTCGACCTCGCGCGGCGCAAGGTGAGTTAGGACGCGGCATGAAACGCTATTGGGTGGTCGGCGGCGAGTATGCCGACACGAGCTTCAGCACGCTGGCGCCGGGCAAGCGCGAGGAGCGCCTGGGGCCATACGACAGCTACAACGACGCGCTGAAGGCCTGGTCGGGCCGCGCCTGGTCGACCGTCGACAGCGCCCAGACCCGCTACGTGCTGGTGACCGAGGATGTCGGCACTGAGGCGGAGACGCTCTACTGGGTGGTTGGCGGCGAATATGCCGACACCACCTTCAGCAGGCC
>CAYNOF010001238.1:0-5078 GCA_964398335.1 uncultured Rhizobiaceae bacterium | reverse complement strand
TCGGCGCCCAGACCGCGAAGCGCACGCCCGATACGCCGTCGATCTCCATCGGTACGGCGCCGAAGAAGCGGCCCATCTCGAAATGGCGGCCCTCGTTGAACAGATGCAGGTCGATGTCGCCGAGCAGCAGGCCGAAGGAATACGGATCTTCGGTCTCCTGCACCGCATCGGGCCAGGCGATGCGCAACCGGTAGGGTACGCGGTCGGTGACGCCGCCCTCGAACAAGCCAGGGGTCGGCGTTTCGTTGAGCCGACCAATCGGCGCGCCGTCGCTGCGCCTGAGCACCTCGACGCCGCGGGCACCGGGCAGATAGGCGCGCACCATGCCGTCGCGCGGTCCCAGCACGGCGAAAGGCTCGCGCAGCAGGCGCGTGGGATCGAGGCTGGCCTCGACGCGCGGCGCGGCGGCGGCCGTATTCACGTCGGAGCCTCCAGCACCAGGCGATCGGCCAGCCGCGACAGGCCCTGCAGCGGGATGTGCAGCCAGCTGGGCCGGTTGGCCGCCTCGTAGCCGATCTCGTAGGCCGCTTTCTGCAGCAGGAAGAAGTCGAGCAGCCCGGCGCTGCCGAGGTCAGGCAGGTCCTTCACGCCCTCGCGATACGCATCGAGGAACGCGTGCTCCGCGCCGGCACGCAGTCGGGCGATGAAGGCATCGCGCGCCGCGCTGCTCAGCCGGGCGGCCACCAGGTTCTTGGGATCGGTGACGGCACCGACAGCATAGTCGAGCGAGCGCAGCAGGCCGGCGGTGTCGATCAGCGGACTCGACTTCGCGCGCCGCTGCGCCAGTGCCAGGCCGGGCTCGCCCTCGAAATCGATGATGTAGGCGTCGCCGCTCACGACGAGCACCTGGCCAAGATGAAAGTCGCCGTGCACACGTGTCAGCAGCGAGCCCTTGCCCTGACGCGCCGCCGCCGCCGCCGCCTCGAGCAGGGCCGCGCGCTGATCCAGCAGCCGGTCGGCCACCGCCTCCAGCGCGACATCCTCGCCGCGGGTGCGATTGACGATCGCCTTGAACGCCCCGTCGAGCAGCGATCGCACGCGCGCGATCCAGGCATCGATATCCTCGACGGTGGCAGGCCGCGGCGCGAAGTCCTCATCGTCGCTGGGCCGCGCCAGAACGCTGTGCATCGCCGCGAGCTGGCGGCCTATGGTGGCGACGACATCATAGTAGTCCTGCGCCTTGTCGGCACGGTCCTCTTCGCTCGCCTCGTGCGTGGCGAGATCTTCCAGCACGCGGTTGAACTGGTTCACGGTCCAGGTCCAGGCGTCGCCCTGGTTGCGCACGAAAGTCTGCGCCACCGCCAGCGAATGGCGGGTTCCGTCCTCGCCGATACGCACGACTTCACCCAGGAGCGTCGGCGCGTTGGCGAAGCCCTGCCGCGTCAGGTGACGGCTCATCTCGGCCTCGGGGTGCTGGCCCGACGTGACACGGCGGAAGATCTTGAGCATCGCCACATCGTCGACAATCAGCGAGGAGTTCGACTGCTCGGCGCTCAGCCACATCACGTCGGCGTCGGGCGCCGGCTTCAGCACCGACTCCATGCCCGGCGTCGCCTCGAACACGATCTCGCCGTCAGCGGATTGCAGGCGTTTGCCCTCGCCCATGGCCGAAAGCATCTGCAGCGCGAAGTCCGGGAGCGCGAAGGCGTCGGTCAGCAGGCCGACGCGGCGGCCCTTGCGCACGCGCGCCACGGCAAGCTGGGTCGGCAGGGCGGCTTGCGGCTCGTCTTCCCACAGGATCGACAGCGGCAGCAGCCAGCGGCTGGTATCGCCGTCGGTCTGCGCCTCGATCTCGGCGAGCAACAATGTGCGCTCGCCATCGGGCACGCGCACGATGTTGACCAGCCGCGCGGATTTCAGCACCTGGTCCTTGGCGGCGAACCACCGGCGCTTGGCGAGATAGGCCGGCAGAGCCTCGCGCAGGGCCTGCGAGTCGACCAGTGACTGCTCCAGCCCGTCGCGCAGCACGATGGTGACGTAGTCCGGCAACGGCTCGGGCGCGGGCGTGTGCCACGACGGCGGCTCGCCAGCCGGTGCCAGCACGAACCAGTAGAAGCCGTAGGGCGGCAGGGTCAGCAGATAGGTGAGCTGGCCGATCGGCGGGAACAGTGAGCCGCCGCTGAGCTCGACGGGCACATGGCCGGCGAATTCCGAGAGATCGATCTCCACCGCCTGCGGCGTGCGCGCGACGTTGGCAACGCACAGGATCGTCTCGCCCTCGATGCAGCGCAGATAGGCCAGGACCTTGCGGTTCTTCGGATAGAGGAACCGCAACGCACCGCGGCCGAAGGCGGGATGCTGGCCGCGGATTGCCAGCATGCGGCGCGTCCAGTTCAGCAGCGAATGCGGATCACGGGTCTGCGCCTCGACATTGACCGCGTCGTAGCCGTAGAGCGGATCCATGATCGAGGGCAGCGCCAGGGCCGCGGGGTCGGCACGCGAGAAGCCACCATTGCGATCGGGCGACCATTGCATCGGCGTCCGCACGCCATCGCGATCGCCCAGACGGATGTTGTCGCCCATGCCGATCTCGTCGCCGTAGTAGATCACCGGCGTGCCGGGCATCGACAACAAGAGGCAGTTCATCAGCTCGATGCGGCGGCGGTCGCGTTCCAGCAACGGTGCAAGGCGGCGGCGGATGCCGAGATTGATGCGTGCGCGGCGATCGGTGGCGTAGGTCTGCCACAGATAGTCCCGCTCCGAATCGGTGACCATCTCCAGGGTCAGCTCGTCGTGATTGCGCAGGAAGATCGCCCACTGGCAATTGTCGGGGATCTGCGGCGTCTGCCGCATGATGTCGGTGATCGGAAAGCGATCCTCCCGCGCCAGCGCCATGTACATGCGCGGCATCAGCGGGAAGTGGAACGCCATGTGACATTCGTCGCCCTGGCCGAAATAGTCCTTGGTGTCCTCGGGCCACTGGTTGGCCTCGGCCAGCAGCATGCGGTCGGGGTAGCGCGCATCGAGCTCGGCACGGATGCGCTTGAGCATGGCGTGCGTCTCGGGAAGGTTCTCGTTGATGGTGCCTTCGCGCTCCACCAGGTAGGGCACCGCATCGAGCCGCAGACCGTCGACGCCCATGTCGAGCCAGAAGCGCATCACCGAGAGCACCGCTTCGACCACCTTGGGATTGTCGAAGTTCAGGTCAGGCTGGTGGGAGTAGAAGCGGTGCCAGAAATACGCCTTGGCCACCGGATCCCAGGTCCAGTTCGAGCGCTCGGTGTCGAGGAAGATGACGCGCGTTCCCTGGTACTTCTGGTCGGTGTCGGACCAGACGTAGAAATCGCGGAACACCGAGCCGGGCTTGGCCTTGCGCGCGCGCTGGAACCAGGGGTGCTGGTCGGAGGTATGGTTGATCACCAGCTCGGTGATCACGCGCATGCCCTTCTTGTGCGCCGCCTGGATGAAGCGGCGCACATCGGCCATGGTGCCGTATTCCGGGTGCACGTTGCGATAGTCGGCGATGTCGTAGCCGTCATCGCGCCGCGGCGAGGGATAGAACGGCAGCAGCCACAGCGTGTTGACGCCGAGATCGGCCAGATAGTCGAGCTTGGCGATCAGGCCGGGGAAGTCGCCGATGCCGTCGTTGTTGGAATCGGCGAACGACTTCACGTGAAGCTGATAGATGATCGCGTCCTTGTACCACAGCGGGTCCTTGTCCGCGCTCTCGCGCGTCAGGACCAAAGGCTGGGCGAGCCTGGTGTCCGGCGCGTTCATGCTGCGGCTCCACCGGAAGGTGCGATCCGCCACAGCGCATAGGGCATGACCTGCGGATCCAGCCGCAGGTGCTGCAGCTTGCCGGTCCACGTGAAGCGCCTGGAGGTCAGCAGATCCTCGACCTCGAGCGAGCCGCTGTCCGGCAGCTTCCATTCCCACAGCGGGATCTCGAAATCGGCTTCCTGCGCCGCGTGCGGATCGAGGCTGACCGCGACGAGGACCATGTCCTCGCAGGGCTCGGTGAAGCGGCCATAAAGCAGCACTTGATCGTTGAAGGCGTTGTAGAAGCGCAGGCCGAGGTGACTCTGCAGCGCCGGATGCGTGCGGCGCAGTCGGTTGAGCGTGGCAATCTCGCTCACGATGTTGCCGGGCGCGGCGAAGTCGCGGATGCGGATCTGGTACTTCTCGGAGTCGAGATACTCTTCCCGACCGGGCAGCGGTGCGCCCTCGCAGAGTTCGAAGCCGGAGTACATTCCCCACAGGCCAGAAAGCGTCGCGGCCAGCACGGCGCGGATCAGGAAGCCGGGCCGACCCGAGGTCTGCAGGAAGATCGGATTGATGTCGGGCGTGTTGACGAAGAAGTTGGGTCGGTAGAATTCGGCAACCTCGGAGGTCGTCAGCTCGGTCAGGTAGTCGATGAGCTCCCGCTTGGTGTTGCGCCAGGTGAAGTAGGTATAGGATTGCGTGAAGCCGACCTTGGCGAGCCGATACATCATGGTGGGGCGCGTGAAGGCTTCCGCCAGGAAGATCACGTCGGGATACCCGCCGCGGACGTCGGCGATCATCCATTGCCAGAACGGCAGCGGCTTGGTGTGCGGATTGTCGACGCGGAAGATGCGCACGCCCTCTTCCACCCAATGCAGCACCACATCGCGCAGCGCAAGCCACAGCGCCGGCACGGCGCCGGGCGCGTAGAAGTCGACGTTGTGGATGTCCTGGTACTTCTTCGGCGGATTCTCGGCGTACTTGATCGTGCCATCGGCGCGCCGCCTGAACCACTCCGGATGGTCGCGCAGCCAGGGATGGTCGGGCGAGCACTGGATCGCGAAATCGAGCGCAATCTCCAGCCCGTGCGCATGCGAGGCCGCGACCAGACGGCGGAAATCCACTGATGTGCCCAGGGCGGGGTGGATGGCGTCGTGGCCGCCCTCCTCGCCGCCGATCGCATAGGGACTGCCGAGATCGCCGGGCTGGGCACTGAGCGCGTTGTTGCGGCCCTTGCGGTTGCGTGCACCGATGGGGTGGATCGGCGGAAAGTACAGCACGTCGAAACCCATCGCGCGGATGCGCGGCAGGGCGGCGATGACGTCGTCGAACGTGCCATGCCGCCGCTCGTCGTCGGTAAGCGAGCGCGGGAAGAG
>CAYNOF010001237.1:0-1279 GCA_964398335.1 uncultured Rhizobiaceae bacterium | reverse complement strand
AAGCCCGGCACGTCCACGAGATAGATCAGCGGCAAGCCGAAGGCGTCGCAGACCGCGATGAAATGTGCAGCCTTGTCGCAGGCGTTGCCGTCGAGCATCCCGGCCGCGAAAAGCGGGTTGTTGGCGATGAAACCCACCGGCTTCCCGTCCAGCCGCGCGAAGGCCGTCACGACGTTGCGCGCATGAGTCGGCTTCACCTCGAAGACGCTCCCGGCATCGGCGAGGATCGCGATCACCTTGCGCATGTCATAGGACTTGCGCAGGTTGGCCGGCACCAGATCCAGCAGCTTCTCATCGCGCCTGCCGGCCGGATCGTCGGCGCCGACGATAGGAAGCGGCTCGCGCGCGTTGGACGGCAGGTACGACAGATAACGACGAATGGCGGCGAAGCACTCTTCCTCGGAGTCGACGGCAAGATCGGCCGCTCCGGTCTCATCAACCTGCAGCGCCACGCCGCCCAGCGCCTCCTTGTCGACATCCTCGCCGGTGCCCGCCTTGACCAGCGCCGGCCCCGCCATGCCCATCGTGGCGACACCGCGGACCATGACGACGAAGTCGGCCAGCGCCGCGTGGTTCGTCGGCCCGGCGAAGCACGGCCCCAGCATCGCGGCGACGACCGGCACCCAGCCGGATGCCTGCGTCAGCGCGTTGAAGATGCCCTTGGACGAGGAGAAATGCCGGGCGTCGAGGCCTTCCTGGATGCGATGGCCGCCGCCTTCGAGCAACCGGATCAGCGGCAGCCCGCAGTCGATCGCCTTGTCCACCGCACGCGCCAGTTTCAGGCTGCCGATCACGCTGCTGCTGCCGCCGTAGACGGTGAAGTCCTGCGCCGTGACCACCACCCAGCGCCCGTCGATCGTCGCCAGGCCGGTGAGAATGCCGTCCGCCGGCGCGTCGAGATCGCGGGTGACCTCGGTATCGCCCGCTGCCGTCACCAGCGCGCCGAACTCGCGCCAGGAGCCCGGGTCGCACAGCGTCTCGATCCGTTCGCGCGCGGTCTTCTTGCCGTCGGCCCGCTGCCGGGCCACGGCCTGCGGTCGGGCGTCATCGAGGACCGAACGCCGCCGCGCCTCCATCTCGGACACCAATGTCCGCATGTCCGGCGCGTCCGGGATCGTCGGCGACGATGCCTCTTTCGGTGAATCAGCCTTCATGGGCACCTTACGTCATCTTGATTCCGGCCCGGCGTATCACGTCGCCCCAACGCTTGTACTCCTCGGCGATGAAGTCCCGGAACTCCCGGGGCGAGGAGCCGATCGGCTCGACTCCCTTGGCGAAC
>CAYNOF010001236.1:0-7607 GCA_964398335.1 uncultured Rhizobiaceae bacterium | reverse complement strand
ATCGCAGTCCGGGCCCGTGGTGGAGCCCGGCATGCCGGTGACCGAGCCGGAGGCGGCCTTGCCGCAGGGCACGTGGATCAAGCGCAGGCCGGGCGAGCACATCCAGATCGGCCCGACCTCGGCCGAGGCCCTGAAGGCGATGAAGCCTGGCGGATTCCCCGGACGATGAGACCTTCAGCACGCCACGCGACCGCCGCAGGCGACGGAGAGGGGTCGTCAGGTCGGGCGTCGCTCGAAGGCCGGAATGCCCTCGGGCACGTGATGGAAGGGCTGCTTGTCGACGGTGAAGATCGCCAGGCTCGGCGCGCCATAGGCTGTGGGATCGTCGAGCGTGCCGACCTTGACCACCGCGACGCCGCGCGGCGGGCGCGTCATGACATGCGTGCCGCACTCCGGGCAGAACTCGCGCGTCACAGGGTTGGCGATGTCCGTGCGCGTGAACTGCCTGGGCGTGCCCTTGGTGTAGCGGAAGGCATCCCCCGGGAACACCATGAACAGGTTGGGCGCGCCGCCGGTGATGTACTGGCATTCGCGGCAATGACATTGCGCCTTCAGCATCGGCTCGCCGTCGACCACGTAGCGCAGCGCGCCGCAATAGCATCCGCCTTCCAGTCTCATATCCTGGCTCCCGTGAAGCTCGGCCGGCCAACGGTAGGCGCTTCCGGCGGCTTCGGCGATGGGTGATGACTACAGGCATAGTGAATTTTAAAAATTGTGTATTTTCAGTGTAAAATCGTCTAATATTGACATATTACTTTATGAAATTGGGGATCTTGAATGACGTTGCCCACTCCGGCTCAGATGGATGAGCTGAGCGCTCTGGTCGTCGAGCACGGCAAGCTGATCAAGAACAAGTGGTACACCTACAAGGGGATGAAGGCTTCGCTCGACCGCTCGGCCGGCGACATCCTCACCAAGATCGTCAGCACGGGCGCGCAGGCGGCGCTGACCGCGGCGGCCGGTGTCGCCACCGGGGTGGCGTTCATCTCCTTCGGCGCGGTGCTGACGCCGTGGATCGCGGCCGCCGACGTGGTGCGGCGCTCCAGCGACATCTTCGAGCTGCACGACCTCAAGGATCACGCCGCCTCGAAGGACAAGTCGTCGTTGAAGTATCACTGCAACTGCGGCAAGTGCGCCGAGAACATCAAGTACGTGGTCGACAAGAAGGAGCGCAACGTCGCGCGCGTCGCCGTCGGCGTCGCCACCCTGGGCGTCTCCGCCGTGTTCACCTCGCTCTACTCGATCGGCAAGAGCTTCCAGAGCGGCCGGCCCAAGGAGATGGTGTCCAAGGGCCTGGTCGACTCCTCGCGCAAGGGCTGCACGACGGCGATCGCCACGGTCTTCCTGCTGTCGGGCGACTGGCAGATGCTGCGCGGCGGCAACGCCGGCATCATGCGCCGGGCGCTGGCGATCACCACCGCCGAGGATGGCTGGAAGGAGCTCAAGGCCGCCTGGTAGGGGCGGCTCGGCTCAGACGTGGATGTCGTCGAGGTCGGCGATCTCGTAATAGCCCTCGGGTAGCGCGGCCCCGGTCGATTCCTGCGGCCGCGCGCGACGCTTGCGCGCGGCGGGCGGCCGGGTCTTGAGCGGATCGACATCGCGCAGCTTGCCCTTGCCGTCACGGCCGCAGATGAAGGTCAGGCCGGTCAGGCGCTCGATCTCGGCGACGGTGGTCTGGAAGGTCTTGTAGGCGCCGAAGGGCATCTCGGTGACCTCGATGCCGAATTGCGCGATCACGTCCTCCTGGCCCGCGATATAGGCGGTCGCGAACAGCTTCTTGTCCGATGTCAGCGCGGCGATCACCTTCCAGAACCGCAGAGGGTACTGGATCTTGCGATAGTCAGGGTCGCCATCGTCCAGGACGGGGCCGGTGATCACCTGGGCGTTGACCCCCTGGGTCTCGATCGACTGCTCCAGGACGTAGCGCTCGAGCCCCTGCCAGGTCTCCTTGTTCTGGTTGAAGCGCTCGTGCTGCGGCGTGCAATTGGTCCAGTGGCAGGTATCGGCCGCCGAGGTCAGCGCCTCAACCCGCGAGCTGCCGTATTCCAGGTCCTCGCGCCTCGTCATGTGGCCGCGATCGAACTTGTTGGCGGCGTAGAACCAGTTCTCGAGCTGGTACTCCGCGAGGATGCGCGGATCGCGCCGCCAGACATCGGTCGGGCGGCTCATCTCGAAGCGGTTGCCGAAGGAGACGTTGGCGGCGCTGTAGATCGGCAGCCGCCGTCCCATGTGCATGACGACGCTGTAGTTGTGGTAGTGCAGGATGTGCTTGTTGCCGCCGACCGGCTTGAGGATCGGCGCGGCGACGGCTTCCAGCCCGTCGCTCAGCATCGGAAAGCCGACCCGCGCCTGCGCGCCGAGGAAGTCGGGATCGAAGCCCTTGCGCTTCGAATAGTCGTCGTCGAACGGCGCGTCGAACTTGGCCGCGGGCTTCTTCGACGACTTCTCCATCAGGGAGACGTCGACGGCGCTGCTGACGACGCCGGTGCTTTCCGTGCCCTGCGGGCTCGCCACCGCGGCGGCGGCGACGCTGCCATCGGCCTTGAGCTGCAGGCGCAATTCGAGCGGAACCGAAATCGTGCGGGCCTCGGCCATGCCGGCCTCCTGCTTGAGCGGAATGATCGGGGTTGACGGACGCGGCGACGGCGTCGTGATGCGCGCGGTGGCCGGGGTGGCGGCGTAGAGCGGCACGAGCAGCGGATGCTGCGGATGGGCTTCCTTCAGCGTCTGCACGATGCGGCTGACGCGGATGCCCTCGTTGCCGATCCACTTCTCGCTGCCGTCGGAATTGCGCTGGATCACGCCGTCGCGCTTTTCCGGCACGCCGGCGTGGTGCAGCGCCACCACGAACCAGTCGTTGTTGAACACCGGCGAGCCCGACGAGCCCGGCTTGGTGTCGGTCGTGTACCAGAGCACGTCGCCGTCGCGCTTGATGAACTGGTTCTCCCGCACGCAGATCTGCTTGCGCGCGCCGTCGGGGTGCTGGATCACCGTCAGCCATTCGCCTTCGAGCACCTTGCCGGTCGATTCGATCAGCGGCAGGCAGCCGAAATCGGACAGCGGCGTCGCGCTGTCCTGCGCGATCGGCTCGACGGCGACCACCGTGTAGTCGAGATCCTGGCGGGTGAAGTACAGCTCCGACGGCCGCAGCCGGTATTCTATCGGCGCCAGCTCGACGTCGTTGAGGTCGACCTCGTAGCGGAACTGGGCGCGGGCGCGCTCCGCCACGGCGCTGTCGGGCAGCACGTGGTTGTTGGTGATCAGCACGCGTGGCGCGATCAGGAAGCCGGTGCCGTAGCCCTGGCCGCGCAGGTCGACGCGCGCGACGGCCCGCGCGGCGATCATGCCGCGTTCGAGGTAGGAGATCGGCTGCAGCTCGTCGCCGCCGATGATGCGCTCGAACGTCGTCTGCGCTTCCTCGGTCGCGCCGATGCTTTCGCTCAGGAAGTCACGACGCTGGCGCTTGAGATCAGAGCTCGCCAGCTCGTCGGGTGTCTTGTTGCGCAGCGTCAGGGCAAGCCGGATCAGCTCGGCCAGCACCGCCGGGTCGAGCTGGGCGACGGCGACGTCCTTCGCCTCAGTTCTTTCGATGGTCGCCATCACGGGAAGACACGAGCGTCCCCTCCCCAAGGAAGTCGTGATGGAACTGAGGGTAACCTATGGTTGCGGATGATCAAGCGGCAGTTTGATGACGACACGCGGCGTGAATCAACTCAGGTCGTCGACGTCGTTGCGCAGCCGCTCGCCGGCGCGAAAGCGCGCGAGGTTGTCGAGGAAGATGCCGAAGATCGCCTCCTGCTGGCCGAGCGAATGGCTGGCGGTGTGCGGCGAGACGAGCACGTTGGGCAGGTCCCACAGCGGCGAGGCGGCGTCGAGCGGCTCGCGCTCGAAGACGTCGAGATAGGCGCCGCAGAGCTTGCCGCCCTGCAGGGCTTCGATCACGTCGCGCTCGACCGCGACCTCGCCGCGCGCGACGTTGATGAAGCCCGCGCCGTCGGGCATCGCGGCGAAGGCGGCGGCATTGGCGATGCCGCGCGTCTGCGGCGAGGCCGGGCAGCACAGGATCAGCCAGTCGGCGCGCGGCAGCGCCTGGTGCAGGCTCTCGTAGGCGATGGTCTCGTCGCACGGCGGCACCGGCTCGGCGCTGCGGCGCACGCCGATGGCGCGCATGCCCAGCATCTTCAGCAGCCCGGCGATGGTGCGGCCGATCGGGCCCAGGCCGACGATCACCGCGCATTGGCCGGCGAGGTCGCGCGGCGAGCGTTCGCCCAGGCGCGGCTCCCAGGCATGCCGGCGCTGCGCGTCGGCGAGCAGGGGAAAGCGCCGGTTGAGCGCGATCAGCGCGCCCAGGGTCGAATGCGCCACGGTGATCGCGGTGGCGCCCGAGGCCGTCGTCACCTTCACGCCGCGCGCCCGCAGCTCGCGGTAGATCGGCCGCTCGGCGCCGGCGGGATGGATCTGCAGCCAGCGCAATTGCGGCGACTTGCGCACCACGGTCTCGAAGCCCTGCAGCTCCGGCGTCGGATTGTCCTTGCTCGATTTGCCGGTGACCTCGCGGGTCATGAAGGCGATGTCGGCGTCGCAGGGGCCGTCGGCGCAAAGCGCCTGCTCGGCGGTGATGAAGGACAGCCCGGGCAGGGCGGCGGCGATGCGCGTGCCCCAGACGTTCAACGCGTGGGCGGAGAGCAGCAGTTTGGTCATGGTCCGGACGTTGCCGGCACGGCCTCTGCATGTCTATAACCAGCGCGCCCGAACGCCGCTTTCCCGAGTCTCGAGATGGCCACCGATTACACCACCGCCCGCCGCAACATGATCGAGGGCCAGCTGCGGCCCAACCGCGTGCTGGCGGACGATGTGCTGCAGGTTTTCGCCGACCTGCCGCGCGAGCGCTTCGTGCCGGCCGAGCGACGCTCGGTGGCCTACAGCGACGAGGCCGTGCCGCTGGGCGGCGGCCGCTACCTGGTCGAGCCGATGCTGCTGGCACGGATGCTGCAGTTCCTGCAGCCCATGTCAGACGACACGGCCCTGGTGATCGGCGCCGGCACCGGCTACGGCGCCGTGGCGCTGGGGCGGCTGGTGCGCTCGGTGGTGGCGCTGGAGGTCGAGCCGCGGCTGGCCGCCGAGGCGCGCGCCAACGTCGCCGCCCTGGGCGCCGCCAATGTCAGTGTCGTCGAGGGGCCATTGGCCGAGGGCGTGGCCGCCAAGGCGCCCTACAGCATCATCCTGGTCGACGGCTCGGTGCCGGCGATCCCCGACACGCTGGTCAAGCAGCTCGCCGACGAGGGGCGCCTCGCCGCGGTGGTCGCCGGCGAGGTGCCGGGCCGCACCGGACAGGTGCGCCTGGGCCGCAAGGCGCATGGCGTGTTCTCCAGCCGGGCGATCTTCGACGCCGGCTCGCCGCTGCTGCCGGGCTTCGAGAAGCCGCGTGCTTTCGTGTTCTGAGCCTGTATCGGCATATGTCAGGAGTGTGTGAACGTTGTTAACGTAGAGGATCGCCGGTATAGTCCGAGGCGGAATCGCCAACGAGATAAAGTCGCTACCTGCCGATTGGCCCCAAATGCTAGTATTCCATCATGATATGGGTCGAGACATGGGCGCGGCAGGTCCGGTCATGAGGGTATGGTGATGCGTACGCGCCTGGCTCTGGTTGCCCTTTTCGGCGCGCTCGCGTGCATGGCTCCGGCCCAGGGTCAGACCCTGCGCCAGGCGCTGGTCGGTGCCTACAATTCCAACCCCGATCTGCTGGCCCAGCGCGCCCGCCTGCGCGGCGTCGACGAGACGGTGGCGCAGCAGGTCGCCAACTGGCGGCCGCAGATCCGCGCCACCGGCGCCGTCGGCCGCGGCGAGCTCAACAGCTCGACCCGCACCATCGGCGACCAGACCCTGACGCCGCGCCAGTTCGGCCTCACCATCACCCAGCCCCTGTTCCGCGGCGGCAAGACGCTGGCGGGCACGCGCGGCGCGGAAGCCGACGTGCTGGCGGAGCGCGCGGTGCTGCTCGACCGCGAGCAGACGACCCTGCTCAACACCGTGACGGTGTTCAGCGACTACGTCCGCGACCTCGCCACCGTCGACCTGCGGCGCAACAACGTCAACGTGCTGACCCAGCAGCTGATCGCGACGCAGGCGCGCTTCCGCGTCGGCGAGCTGACCCGCACCGACGTGGCCCAGGCCGAGTCGCGGCTCGAGGGCACGCGCGCCGACCTGATCGCGGCGCAGGCGCAGGCGGCCAACTCGCGCGCTGCCTATATCCGCGTCGTCGGCGTCGCGCCGGGCCAGCTGCAGGCGCCGCCGCTGATGGGCACCGTGCCCGGGACCGAGGACGCGGCGATCAATGCCGGCCAGGAGCGCGCGCCGGGCGCCATCGCCGCCTGGCATCGCGTGCGCAGCGCCGAATATGGCGTCGACAACGCCTTCGGCGATCTGTTGCCGACCCTCAACATCGTGGGCTCGTGGACGCGCACCTACGACTCGCAGCTGCAGGGCGATCGCCTCGACAACAAGTCGATCCAGCTGCAGGCCAGCGTGCCGATCTACCAGAACGGCGCCGAGTACAGCCGCGTGCGCGCCGCCAAGCAGGCGGTGGGCCAGCGCCTGGCCGAGCTCGACGGCGCGCGGCGCCTGGCGGCGGAGACCGCGGTGCGCGCCTTCCGCCAGTACGAGGCCGCGCGCGCGCGCGTCGAGTCGATCACGGCGCAGATCCGTGCCGCCGGCGTGGCGCTGGAGGGCGTGCGCCAGGAGGCCCAGGTCGGCTCGCGCACCACGCTCGACGTGTTGAACGCCGAGCAGGAACTGCTCAATGCCCAGGTCCAGCTGGTGTCGGCGCAGCGCGACGTCGTGGTCGGCCACTACACGCTGCTCTCGGCGATCGGCCAGCTGACGGCGCGTTCTCTCCAGTTGCCGGTCGAGTACTATGACGAGGAGCGCAACTACAAGAACGTGCGCGACGTTTGGATCGGGACCGGCATCAAGTAATCCCGGAATGGCCGCCCCGGGATAGAGTGGGGATCAAGCCGATGAGCGACAGCAAGCCTCAGAACGATCCGTCGATGGATGACATCCTGGCGTCCATCCGCAAGATCATCTCCGACGACGAGGCGCGCGCCGCCGCGCCGCCGCCCCGGCCCGAGCCGGCGGCGGGCGAGCCGGCCAGCGACGACGTGCTGCTGCTCACGGAACTGATCGAGGAGCCGCCGGCCGCCGGGGTCAAGCCCGGCGCGGCCGAGGACGCCAGGCCATCGCCGCCGCCGATGGCGGGCATCAAGCCGATTCCATCGCCCAGGCCGACGGTGATGGACATCGATGCGCCGCAGCCGGTGGCCGCCGTGCCGCCGCTGGCTGCCGCGGCGTCGACGCCGGACACCGGCGGCCGGGTTTCGGCCTCCTTCGAGCGATTGAACCGCAGCGTGGTCGACACCGACCCGATGCCGCGCCCGCAGGCGCCCCTGTCGTCGGCGAGCAGCGGCTTCGGCAGCAAGACCATCGAGGAGCTGGTGCGCGAGATGATGCGGGCGGCGTTGCAGGAGTGGATGGACAAGAACCTGCCCGAGATGGTCGAGAAGATGGTCGAGCGCGAGATCACGCGCATGGCGCGGCGCTGACGGCAG
>CAYNOF010001235.1:0-4263 GCA_964398335.1 uncultured Rhizobiaceae bacterium | reverse complement strand
AATGCCAAGGTCTTCGCCGAGGAGGTGAAGAAGGCGACCGGCGGCGCGGTCGAGATCACGGTGAAGGCCGGCGGCCAGCTCGGCTTCAAGGGGCCCGAGCACCTGCGCGCGGTGCGTGACGGGCTGGTGCCGATGGCCGACGTGCTGAACATCCAGCAGATCGGCGACGAGCCGATCCTCGGCACCGAGTCGGTGCCGTTCCTGGTCGGCACGCCTGATGAGCTGAAGGTGCTGCACAAGTACCTGCGGCCGATCTACGAGCAGGTCGCGGCCAAGAACAACCAGAAGGTCCTCTACATGGTGCCGTGGCCGACGCAGTACCTGCACCTCAAGGTGAAGGTCGACACGTTGGACGGCCTGAAGGGCATCAAGATCCGCGTGCCCGACAAGAACGCGCAGGACATGCTGGCCGCAATCGGCATGGCGCCGGCGCTGATCCCCTGGGGCGAGACCATCCCGGCTCTGGCCTCGGGCGTCGTGGCCGGCGTGTCGACCTCGGCGACCTCGGGCGTCGACGGCAAGTTCTGGGAGTTCCTGAAGTACATCTACCCGACCAACCACACCTGGTCGTGCCAGATGATGAACGTCAACCTCGACGCCTGGAAGAAGCTCAAGCCCGAGCACCAGAAGGCGATCGAGGAGCTGGCCAAGAAGCTCGAGCCGGATTTCTGGAAGGTCTCGATCGCCAACGACGTCGAGAGCCTCGCCAAGCTCAAGGCCGGCGGCATGGAGGTCGTCGACATCCCGCCGCAGATGATGAAGGACTTCCGCGCCAAGACCGCGCCGCTGCTCGACGCCTTCCTCAAGCGCGTGCCGGCGGCCGACAAGCCCGTGAAGGCCTATCTGGCGGAGACCAAGAAGGCCTGACGCGACCGGTGGTGAGCCGAGCAGGGGAGATGCGATGGCCGTCGGACACGGGCCAGGGCTGAACGACGGTGCGCCTGCTGCCTTGCGGCCGATCCTCAATGCCATCGACCGGCTGGGCCGGCTCGATGGCTGGATCGCCGGCGGCTGCCTGATCGTGCTGACGACGCTGATGATCGCCGAGGTGCTGATCGGCGCGGTCGCCAACAGCATCTTCTGGCTGCGCGCCCACGGGTTCGCCTGGCTGCCGGCCGACATCCCCGCCAGCGTGCCCAACGCCTGGGAGTACAGCTCCTACCTCATGGCCTCGAGCTTCACCTTCGGTGCGGCCATGACCCTGCGCGCCGGCGGGCACATCCGCGTCACGCTGCTGCTGGCCCGTCTGTCGCCGTCCCGTCGCCGGCTGCTGGAGATCGTCGCGGCACTGGTCGGCATGCTGCTGTCAGGCTTTCTCGCCTACTCGATGGTGCTTTTCTCCTGGGGCTCCTACCAGCGCGGTGCGACGTCGATCTCCAGCGACACGCCGGTGTGGATCCCGCAGGCGGTGATCACCTTCGGCTTTGTGCTGCTGGTGCTGCAGTTCCTCGCCCGTTTCATCCAGGCGGCGTGCGGACTGCAGCTCGAGGATCCGCGGCTGCGTGTCGCCGGGGTGGCCGAGTAGCCATGCTGGCAGCCGTCTCGACGATGTTCGCGGTGCTGTTCGGCGCGCTGTCCGGCGGCATCTGGATCGGCCTGACCCTGGGACTCACCGGCGTCGTGCTGCTGGCGGTGTTCCGCGACATCCCGCTCGAGCGCCTGCTGCCGCAATACGCCTGGAACATCCTGACGACGCAGGAGCTGCTGGCCCTGCCGCTGTTCATCGTCATGGGCGAGCTGCTGTTCCGCACCCAGCTCTCGCGCAAGCTGTTCGGTGGGCTGGCGCCCTGGGCGGCGCTGCTGCCGGGCCGGCTGGTGCACGTCAACGTCGTGGGCTGCTCGATCTTCGCGGCGATCTCCGGCTCCTCGGCGGCGACGACGCAGGTGGTGGGTCGCATCTCGCTCGATGAGCTGACGCGGCGCGGCTATTCCCGGGACATCGCCATCGGCAGCCTGGCCGGCGCCGGCACGCTGGGATTTTTGATCCCGCCGTCGAACATCATGATCATCTACGGCGTGCTGGGCGACGTCTCCGTGCTCAAGCTGTTCACCGCCGGTTTCATCCCGGGCTTCCTGCTGGCGGCCTGCTTCATGGCCTGGGTGATGATCCACACCACGCTCAAGCCATCGCTGGTGCCCGCCGGCGAGCAGGCGCTGCGGCACATGCCGTGGTCGCAGCGCTTCGCCTCGTTGCGCGATCTCGCCCCGGCGATGTTCCTGATCGTGTGCGTGCTGGGCTCGATGTACGGCGGCCTGGCGACACCCTCGCAGGCGGCGGCGGTCGGCGTGCTGGGTGCGGTGTTCGTCGCGCGCGCGCAGGGCGGCCTGACCGTGCAAGCGCTGCGCGACGTGGCGATCGGCTCGGTGCTGACCTGCAGCATGATCGCGCTGATCGTGCTGGGCGCGTCGATCCTCGGCAACGCCGCGGCCTTCCTCGGCATCCCCGCCGCCATCGCCGGCTTCGTCAAGGGGCTGGGCCTGTCGTCGTTCATGCTGATCGTGGCGCTGATGGCGTTCTACATCGTCCTGGGCTGCTTCCTCGACGGCTTCAGCATGATCGTGATGACCTTGCCGATCGTGCTGCCGATCGTGAAGGCGGCCGGCTTCGACGAGGTCTGGTTCGGCATCTTCCTCGTGCTCGTGGTCGAGATGGCGCAGATCACGCCGCCGGTGGGCTTCAACCTGTTCGTGATCCAGGGCCTGACCGAAGACAGCCTCGGCTATATCGCGCGCGTCACGATGCCGTACTTGGTCATCATGATCCTGTTCACCATGGTGATCACGATCTTCCCCGGCATCGCGCTGTGGCTGCCGCGCATCCTGGCATGAGCAAGTCGTTCGACGTGGCGATCGTCGGCGGCGGCGCCGTCGGCAGCTCGATCGCCTACTGGCTGACACGCGATCCCGCCTGGGCCGGCCGCGTCGCGGTGATCGAGCGCGATCCGACCTACGCGCGCGCCTCCTCGGCGCTCAGCGCCTCGTCGATCCGCCAGCAGTACTCGACGCCGCTCAACATCGCGCTGTCGCGCTTCGGCATCGGCTTCCTGCGCGACGTGAACACTTATCTCGGCGTCGAGGGCGAGCAGCCGGTCGAGCTCGGCCTGCGCGAGCCGGGCTATCTGTTCCTCGCCACGCCCGAAGGCGTGCCGGTGCTGCGCGACAACCACGCGATCCAGCGCGCCCAAGGCTGCTCGGTGGCACTGCTCGATCCCGACGCGGTCAAGGCGCGCTATCCCTGGATGAACCTCGAGGGCATCGTGCAGGCGTCGCTCGGCACGGCCAACGAAGGCTGGTTCGACGGGCCGGCGCTGATGCAGGCCTTCCGGCGCAAGGCGCGTTCGCAGGGCGCGGTCTACCTGCACGACGAGGTGGTCGGCATCGACACGTCGGGCGCCCGGATCGACACGCTGCGGCTCAGCTCCGGCGAGACGGTATCGGCGGGCATCGTGGTCAATGCCGGCGGTCCATGGTCGGCCGCGGTGGCGGCAATGGCCGGCGTGACGCTGCCGGTCGAGGCGCGGCGTCGCTGCGTCTTCGTGTTCGATTGCCGCGAGCGCTTCGAGGGCAGTGCGCCGCCGCTGACGATTGACTCCTCGGGGATCTGGTTCCGCCCGGAGGGGCGTTACTGGCTGGCGGGCGCGCCGCCGCGGCCGCAGAACGATGTCGACGGTCTGCCGCTGGAGGTCGACCACAGCGAGTGGGACGAGCTGGTCTGGCCGCCGCTGGCGACGCGCGTGCCGGCCTTCGAGTCGGTGAAGGTGGTGAGCGCCTGGGCCGGCTACTACGAGTACAACACCTTCGACCACAACGGCATCGTCGGCCCGCATCCGACGATCGCCAACCTGATCTTCGCCACCGGCTTCAGCGGCCACGGCATCCAGCAATCGCCGGCCACGGGACGCGCGGTGGCCGAGCTGGTTGCGCAAGGCCGCTACGTCAGCCTCGACCTCGCGCCGTTCGGCTTCGACCGCATCGCGGCGAACCGTCCGATCGTCGAGCGCAATATCATCTGACTTTGGGAGCGCCAGCGCTCCCATCAATAAGACTTCGGCAGACCCAGCGCGCGCTCGGCGATGTAGCAGAGCACCAGCTCGGCGCTGACCGGCGCGATGCGCGCGATCATGATCTCGCGCATGTAGCGCTCGACATGGAACTCCTTGGCGTAGCCGTAGCCGCCATGCGTCAGCACCGCGCGCTCGCAGGCGTGGAACGCCGCCTCGGCCGCCATGTACTTGGCCGCATTGGCCTCGGCGCCGCATTCCT
>CAYNOF010001234.1:0-2499 GCA_964398335.1 uncultured Rhizobiaceae bacterium | reverse complement strand
CTCAACACCGGCGGCTTCATCTCGGGCTACCGCGGCTCGCCGCTGGGCATGTACGACAACGCGCTGTGGAGCGCGAAGAAATTCCTCGCGCAGAACAACATCCACTTCAAGCCCGGCCTCAACGAGGACCTCGCCGCCACCGCCGTGTGGGGCACGCAGCAGGTCAACCTGTTCCAGGGCGCCACGGTCGATGGTGTCTTCGCCATCTGGTACGGCAAGGGCCCGGGCGTCGACCGCTCGATGGACCCGATCAAGCACGGCAATGCCGCCGGCTCCTCGCCCAACGGCGGCGTGCTGGTGCTGGCCGGCGACGACCATGGCTGCCAGTCCTCGACCCTGCCGCATCAGTCCGAGCAGGTGTTCCAGGCGGCGCTGGTGCCGGTGCTCAATCCGGCGACGGTGCAGGAGTACATCGATTTCGGCCTGCTCGGCTTCGCGATGTCGCGCTACTCCGGCTGCTGGATCGGCTTCAAGGCGATCTCCGAGACGGTCGAGAGCGGCGCCTCGGTCAACATCGATCCCGACAACCTCAAGGTCGTGATCCCCGCCGATTTCGAGATCCCGCCCGGCGGGCTGAACATCCGCAACCCCGATCCGCCGATGGAGCAGGAGAAGCGCCTGCACCTGTTCAAGCTCGAGGCGGTGAAAGCCTTCGCGCGCGCCAACAATATCGACAAGCTGGTGTTCGATCCGCCCAAGGCGCGCATCGGCATCATGACCACCGGCAAGGCCTATCTCGACACGCGCCAGGCGCTGGAGGATCTCGGGCTGACCGAGGAGAAGGCGCGGCAGCTCGGCATCCGCCTCTACAAGGTCGGCCTCACCTGGCCGCTCGAGCCGGTGCGCGCGCGCGCCTTCGCCGAGGGCCTCGAGGAGGTCATCGTCGTCGAGGAGAAGCGTGAGATCCTCGAGGACCAGCTGGTCAAGCTGCTCTACAACACGCCGGCCGAGAAGCGGCCGAAGATCATCGGCAAGTACGACGAGAGCGGCCGGCGCATCCAGCCGACCGAAGGCGAGCTGTCGCCGACCGGCGTCGCGCGCGTCATCGCCGAGCGGCTGAAGCAGCGCGGCGAAGGCGGCCCGGAGATCATCCAGCGGCTCGCGCGCGTCGAGGCCAAGGAGAAGCTGCTGCAGGCGCCGCCGCCCAAGACGGTGCGCACGCCGTTCTTCTGCTCGGGCTGCCCGCACAACACCTCGACCCGCGTGCCCGAGGGCAGCCGCGCCATGGCCGGCATCGGCTGCCACGGCATGGCGATGCTGATGCCGCACCGCCGCACCTCGCTGATCACGCATATGGGCGGCGAAGGCGTGCCGTGGATCGGCTCGGCGCCGTTCACGTCCGAGAAGCACATCTTCCAGAATTTGGGCGACGGCACCTATCACCACTCCGGCCTGATGGCGATCCGCGCCGCCGGCGCCGCCGGTGTCAACATCACCTACAAGATCCTGTTCAACGACGCCGTCGCCATGACCGGCGGCCAGCCGCATGACGGCCCGCTCACCGTGCCGCAGATCACGCGGCAGGTCGCGGCCGAGGGCGCGCAGCGCGTCGTCGTCGTCACCGACGAGCCGGACAAGTATCCGATGGGCAGCGACTTCGCGCCCGGCGTCACCATCCACCACCGCGACGAACTCGACGCGATCCAGAAGGAGCTGCGCGAGACGCCCGGCCTGACCGTGCTGGTCTACGACCAGACCTGCGCCGCCGAGAAGCGCCGCCGGCGCAAGCGCGGCACCTTCCCCGATCCGCAGAAGCGCGCCTTCATCAACGACTCGGTATGCGAGGGCTGCGGCGACTGCTCGGAGAAGAGCAACTGCGTCTCGGTGAAGCCGCTGGAGACCGAGCTGGGCCGCAAGCGCCAGATCGACCAGAGCAACTGCAACAAGGATTTCTCCTGCGTCAACGGCTTCTGCCCGAGCTTCGTCACCGTCCATGGCGGTCGCCTCAGGCGCAATCGCAAGGCCGCCGGCGACGCCGTGCAGGCCGATCCCTTCGCCAACCTGCCGATGCCCACGGTGCGTCCGCTCAACGAGGCGTACGGCATCCTCGTGACCGGCATCGGCGGCACCGGCGTGATCACCGTCGGCCAGCTGATCGCCATGGCGGCGCATCTCGAAGGCCGCGGCTGCACCTCGCTCGACTTCACCGGCCTCGCCCAGAAGAACGGCGCGGTGATGAGCCATGTGCGCCTCGCGCCGACACCTGATGACCTGCACGCGGTGCGCATCGCCGCCGGCGGCGCCAACCTGGTGCTGGGCTGCGACATGGTCGTAGCCGCCGCCCCGGCGGCGCTGTCGCGCATCGAGCAGGGCGTGACGCGCGCGGTGATCAATGGCTATGTCGCGCCGACCGCCTCATTCGTGATCGACAACGACATCAACTTCGAGCAGCAGGCGATGATGCGCTCGATCCGCGAGGCGACGGGCACGTCGAACGCGGAGTTCGTCGACGCCACCGGCCTCGCCACCGCGATCCTCGGCGACTCGATCGCCACCAAC
>CAYNOF010001233.1:0-2059 GCA_964398335.1 uncultured Rhizobiaceae bacterium | reverse complement strand
CGACACGCTAGTGCCGCCCGTCGATCGCATCGACCCGCAGCCCTGGATGACCACCGCGCCGAGCATGCGGCTGATGTCGGCGCTCTCGGCCGCCGGCATCGGCGCGCGCTTCGTCGGCGGCTGCGTGCGCAACGCGCTGCTGGGCCTGGCACCCGGCGACATCGACATCGCCGTCGACACGCCGCCGGCAGACGTCACGCGCGCGCTCGAGGCGGCGGGGATCAAGGTCGCGCCGACAGGCATCGCGCACGGCACCGTCACGGCGGTGGTCGATCATCATCCCTACGAGATCACCACCCTGCGGCGCGACGTCGAGACCGACGGACGCCGCGCCGTCGTCGCCTTCACCGACGATTGGCGCGAAGACGCCGCGCGCCGCGACTTCACCATCAACGCGATGTTCTGCGACTCGTCGGGCGCGCTGTGGGACTATTTCGACGGCCGCGCCGATCTCGCCCGCCGCCGCGTGCGCTTCGTCGGCGATGCCGATACCCGCATCACCGAAGACGTGCTGCGCATCATGCGCTTCTTCCGCTTCCACGCCTGGTACGGCAGGCCGCCGCTCGACCCCGAGGGGCTGGCCGCCTGCCGCCGCCATGCCGGCAAGCTGCGCGGGCTGTCGGCCGAGCGCGTGCGCGCGGAGCTGCTGAAGCTGCTGGCCGCGGACGATCCCGCCGACGTCGTCGAGGCGATGGCGGTCAGCGGCGCCTTCGATCACTGGCTGCCGCAATACCAGGGCACCGCGCGCCTGCGCACGCTGATCGCCGCCGAGCGCCTGGTCGGCGAGGGCGACGGTTTGCGCCGGCTGGCCGCCCTGCTCGATCCCGCGACCGACGCCGTGGCCTTCGCCAAGCGCCTGAAGCTCTCGACCCAGCAAAGCGTGCGCCTGCAGGTGATGCTGGCGGCGGTGCCGGTCATCGACGCGACCGACGAGGCGGTGGTGCGCAAGCAGGTCTACCGGCTGGGCGGTGCGCTCTACATCGACCGGCTGCTGCTCGATCGCGGTGCGGCCAGCGACGATCAGCTGCGCGCCGCGCATCGCCTCGCGCGCAGCTGGAAGGTGCCGGAACTGCCGCTCGGCGGCGCCGACGTGATCCGCGCCGGCATCAAGGCCGGCCCCGATGTCGGCGTGCTGATCGACGCGGTCGAGGCCTGGTGGATCGCGCAGGATTTCGCGCCCGATCGCGCGGCCTGCCTCGCCGAGCTGGCGCGGCTGATCGAGGCACGATGATCCGCCCCGGCCTGATCCTCATGCTGTGGCTGGCGCAGGCCCTGGCGCTGCTCGCCAACCACGTGGTGGGCGACACGGTGATCGCCGCGATGCTGGGGCCGCGCCTGGCGCTCACCTACAAGACGCTGATCCCCCTGCCCTACGTCGCGCTGCTGGCGCTGATCCACGCACGGCGCACGCGCGGGCCGCAGGCGCTGGTCGCCGGCATCGTCGCCGGCGTGTTGTGGGCGACGTCGACCGTCCTGCTCGATGCCGCCTATGGACGGCTGACGTTCGAAGAGACGCTGCCGACGCTGATCGACCGCTATCGGCTGCTCGAAGGCCCGATCTGGGTGATCCTGCCGCTGGCGCAGTTGCTGGTGCCGGCCGCCCTCGCAGCGCTGCTGGCGCGCCGGCCTACCAGCGGACCTCCGGCGGCAACGACATGAGGATCGCCTCGACGTTGCCGCCGGTCATCAGGCCGAACTTGGTGCCGCGGTCGTAGAGCAGGTTGAACTCGACGTAGCGGCCGCGCCGCCGGAGCTGGTGCTCGCGCTCCTCGGCCGTCCACGCCTCGTCCATATGCGCGCGCACGATGCGCGGATAGATGTCGAGGAAGGCCTCGCCCACCGCGCGGGTGAAGGCGAAATCGCGGTCGCGGTCGGCGCTGTCGAGATAGTCGTAGAAGATGCCGCCCACGCCGCGCGGCTCGGCGCGATGCGGCAGGTAGAAGTACTCGTCGCACCAGCGCTTGTAGCGCTCGTAGCAGGCCGGATCGAAGCGATCGCAGGCGCCGCGCAGCGCACCGTGGAAGGCCTGCGTGTCCTGCGGGTCGGGCGTCATCGGCGT